>DASVCP010000330.1:0-24908 GCA_036381555.1 Gammaproteobacteria bacterium | reverse complement strand
AACAAAACCGACTCCGCCATTCGCATGACGCACCTGCCCACCGGCATCGTCGTTGAATGCCAGGACGAACGCTCGCAACACAAAAACCGGGCGCGCGCCATGAGCCTCCTGCAGGCCAAACTGCTGCAGATGGAACAGGACAAGCAGCGACAGGCGCAGGCCCAGACCCGCAAAACCCTGGTCGGCAGCGGCGACCGTTCCGAACGGATACGGACCTATAACTTTCCGCAAGGGCGGGTGACCGATCACCGTATCAACCTGACCCTCTACAAACTCGAGGAATTCGTCGCCGGCGATCTGGACCCGGTTATCGAGCCGCTGATCCAGGAATACCAGGCCGACCAGTTGGCGGCACTGAGTGGCGGACATTGAGCATCGTTCCCAGCATCGCCCGCATGAACGATACGCCGGCAACGATTAAACATTTCCTCGACGCTGCACTGGGGACGGAGCGGTTGGACGCGGAAGTTCTGCTCAGCCATGTCCTCGACCGGCCACGCAGCTATTTACACGCCTGGCCGGAACGGCCGCTGACCCCCGGCGAACAGTCGAGATTTATGAGCCTGATACGCCGCCGGCGGGCGGGCGAACCGATCGCCTATATTACTGGTCGGCAGGAATTCTGGTCGCTAACTTTCGACGTCAATCGAGCTACGCTCATCCCGCGCCCCGAAACCGAATTGCTGGTGGAAACCGCCCTGCAACTGGCCGACCCTATCGGATCGTATGGCTTGCGGCTGGCCGATCTGGGTACCGGCTCGGGGTGCATCGCGCTGGCGCTGGCGCACGAACGACCGCGCTGGCAAATCACCGCTGTCGATGTCTCGGACGATGCGCTGCAAATGGCGCAACGCAATGCGCGACGGCTGGGAATCGACAATGTCGAATTCCTGTGGAACGACTGGCTGTCAGGTTTTAGTGCAAATACTTTCGATATCATCGTCTCCAACCCGCCCTACATTCGCGCCGGCGATCCGCACCTGCATGATATTCGGCACGAACCACAAACCGCACTGGTCGCGGGTCCCGACGGCCTGGACGCGTTGCGCCGCATCATTGCCGAAGCAAAAACCTGCCTGAAACCAAACGGCCTGCTGCTGCTGGAAATCGGCCACGACCAGTCGGAAGCGGTGAACAACTTAATTCAAGCCGCCGGTTATACGGGCATCCAGTTCAAACGTGATTTGGCCGGTATACCGCGGGTATGTGCTGGCTGGGCGAGGTAGTAAAAAATAGCCACGGAACCCACGGAAAAACATGGAAATTGTTTATAGTAAAACATGATTATTCATTATCATGCTCGATTTGCTAAAGTAAAAGATAAAGCTAAACGTTTTATTAAACCTTCCTATCTTCCGTGTTTTTCCGTGGGTTCCGTGGCTAAATATCAGTTAGAAACAAGTGGACGACGAAACGCTTAATCGTTATACGCGCCAGATGGTGCTGCCGGACTTCGGTTACGAAGGCCAGGAAGCGTTGCGCGATGCGCATGTGATGATCGTCGGGCTCGGCGGGTTGGGTTCACCGGCGGCCATCTACCTGGCGGCGGCGGGCATCGGCGAGCTGACGCTGGCCGACTTCGACCGGGTCGCCCTCTCCAACCTGCATCGGCAAATACTGTACGACGATCACGATCTCGGTCATAAAAAAACCGCGGCTGCCGCCGGGCGCTTGCAGGAAATCAACCGGACCCTGCTAATTCACAGCCTCGATAAAAAGATCACGGTTGACCATATCGTCACGGCAATCGACGGCGTGGATATCGTCCTGGATTGCACGGACAACTTCGCCACGCGTTACGCTGTCAACCAGGCCTGCGTCGATAAAGGCAAGCCGTTGATCTCGGGCGCGGCCATCCGTCTGGAAGGCCAGATCGCCGTCTTCAACAACACGCCCCGCAGCCCGTGCTACGCCTGCCTTTATCCTGACGCGACCGACGTCGGCGAACGTTGCAGCGATGTGGGCGTCATCGGTCCGCTGGTGGGGATCATCGGCAGCATGCAGGCGCTGGAAGCGATCAAACTGATTACCGGTATCGGCGAACCGCTCGACAGCCGTCTGTTATTGCTGGACGCCGCGACCCTGCAATGGCGCAACCTGAAACTCAACAAAGACCCGGGCTGTGCCGTTTGCGGGGATTTAAAAAATTTAACCACAGAGGGCACGGAGAACACGGAGAAAAAATGAATTGAAGATCTTTTAGGAATTTTTTCCCACTTTCATTAATTTTTAGCTCTTTGCATATACTGTTTTTAGTTTTAAATGTTTTTATCCTCTGTGCTCTCCGTGCCCTCCGTGGTTAATTAGGTTTTGATTTTTTTGTTTTTTTGGTTTAATGCACGTCCTTTCAACCGGGTTTGTTATGCAGGCAAGATCGGAAATCAAAATCACCCGTCCTCTGGCGACCCACTTGTTGGCGCTGGCGCAGCAGTCGCCGGAACGGGAGATTTGCGGGCTGGTGGGTGCGATCGGCGACCGGCCGAGCACGGTGTACCCGGTCAAAAACGTCGCCGCCAGTCCCGAAGACGCTTTCGAGATGGACCCGCAGGACCAGATTCACGCTCTGAAAACCATGCGGACCAAACATGAAAACCTGTTCGCCATCTACCATTCGCACCCGGCCAGTCCCGCCGAACCATCGATGCGTGACCTGGAAAACATCGGCTATCCGGATACTTACCAGTTGATCATTTCCCTGAACACCAAGGGAGTATTGGAAATGCGCGCATTTCGGCTGACCGCCGAAGGGATGCGGGAGATCACACTTACCGTTTAGCGGTCAACAAAAAGCCGGCCCAGAGGCCGGCTTCTTTGTGGAACCTGAGGCGAAACAAAGCCAAGTTATAACGTATTCTCCAGTTCCTGGACGATCTGGGCAATCGAAGCATCCACGCCCGCGGCGCGCGATTGATCCAGCACCTGTATCATCAGGTCAGTCTTGGCCTTGGCATCCGGTTGAATAACCACTTTGGCTTTCGGATTCTGGGCATGCAGGCGCTTGACATTGGGCTGGATACCGCCGACGTCGGTCGGGCTGTCTTCCACCCAGATACGGCCGCTTTCTTCGATGCGTATCAGGATAGTGTTGTCCTGCTGGGTCGGAGGCGGCTCATTGTTATCATCGGGGCTGTTCATGTCCAGGCCGAATTCTTTGACAAACGAGGCCGTCACAATGAAGAAAATCAACATGATAAACACCACGTCGAGCATGGGTGTCATATCGATATCGGATTCGTCTTCTATCCGGTCTGCGGCCGAAGCCTTGCGCATTTTTGTATCCCCGCTAAATTCGGTGGCTGGCTAGGGTATCACAAAGCCATCCCGGATGGGAACAAGCCCCGCCCGAGGGTACCGAGGCGTATAACGCCTCATTTTTGCAGTTTCCGTTTGAGCAGTTCGTTCACCTGGCCCGGATTGGCCTTCCCCTGCGTGGCTTTCATCACCTGGCCAACAAAAAAGCCGAACACCTTGTCTTTTCCGGCCCGGTACTGTTCGACCTGGCCGGGATTGGCGGCGATGATTTCGTCGATAATCGGCTCGATTGCGCTGCTGTCGGTAATCTGTTTCAGGCCTTTGCGGTCGATAATCGCGTCCGCGCTTCCCTCGCCCTGCCATATGGCCTCGAAGACGTCCTTGGCGATCTTGCCGGAAATGGTGTTGTCCGCAATGCGGTCAAGCAACTGCGCCAGTTGTGCCGGACCGATCGGGCTGGCCGCAATTTCGAGGCCTGCCTTGTTGAGCGCTCCGGACAGTTCGCCGATCACCCAGTTGGCGACCAGCTTCGCTTCCGCCTGACCGGCTTTGACTGCGATTTCAAAGTAATCCGCCATTTCACGACTGGCGGTCAGTACGCCGGCATCGTAGGATGACAACCCGTATTCGGTCTGGAAACGCTGCCTTTTCGCATCCGGCAGTTCGGGCAGGGTTTTACGCACGTCCTCGATAAACGCGCGGTCCAGTTTGAGCGGCAGCAAGTCCGGATCGGGGAAATAACGGTAATCGTTGGCTTCCTCCTTGGTGCGCATGGAGCGGGTTTCGTCCTTGTCGGCGTCGTAAAGCCGCGTCTCCTGGACGATCCTGCCGCCACCCTCCAGCAGGTCGATCTGCCGCTCGACTTCGAAATTGATGGCTTTCTCGACAAACCGGAACGAGTTGAGGTTCTTGATTTCGGCGCGCGTACCGAATTCCGCCTGTCCTTTCGGCCGCACCGAGACGTTGGCGTCGCAGCGAAATGATCCTTCCTGCATGTTACCGTCGCAAATCTCCAGGTATCGCACCAGTGAATGCAGTTTCTTCAGATAGGCCACCGCTTCCTTGGCCGAGCGCAAATCGGGTTCGGAGACGATTTCCAGCAAAGGCGTGCCGGCGCGGTTCAAGTCGATGCCGCTCATGCCGTGGAAATCCTCGTGCAGCGATTTGCCGGCATCCTCTTCCAGGTGCGCGCGGGTAATCCTGATGCGCTTCACGGCGCCGTCTTCCAGTTCGATGTCGAGATGGCCGTTGGCCACCACCGGCTGCTCGTACTGTGAGATCTGGTAACCCTTGGGCAGGTCGGGATAAAAGTAATTTTTGCGGGCGAAAATGGACGTCTCGGCCACCGTCGCATCGATCGCCAACCCGAACTTGGCCGCCATCCGCACGGCTTCTTTGTTCAGCACGGGCAGCACACCGGGAAACCCCAGGTCGACCGCGCAGGCCTGCGTATTCGGCGCGGCGCCGTAAGCCGTCGGCGCCCCCGAGAAAATCTTGCTCTTGGTGGCCAGCTGGGCATGAACCTCAAGCCCGATAACCGTTTCCCATTCCATTTTTACCTCTTTAAAAAAGCTTTCTAACCACGGAGGACACGGAGCTCACAGAGTAAAAACATTTACGTTAAACAAAAGATCAAGCTCATCCGAGAACGGCAAATAATCACGGGCATTAAGCATTTCCTGAAGATCTTTTACTTTTCTTTCTCAGTGATCTCCGTGTCCTCCGTGGTTAAATGGTTTTATTTAAAACTTTCAGGCATCTGCCGGTGCCAGTCGGTGCGTTGCTGGTACTGGTGCGCGACGTTGAGCAAACGGGCTTCGTCGAAGTAGTTGCCGATGATCTGCACGCCGACCGGCAGGCCGTCGGCCATCCCGGCGGGTATGGAGATGCCGGGCAGGCCCGCCAGGTTCACCGCGATGGTGTAGATATCTGACAAATACATCGCCACCGGGTCGTCGGCCTTTTCGCCGATTTTAAACGCGGTGGACGGCGAGGTCGGCCCCATGATTACGTCCACCTGTTCAAAAGCCCGCTTAAAGTCGTCGGCGATCAGCCGCCGGACCTGTTGGGCTTTCTTATAATAAGCGTCGTAGTAGCCCGCGGATAAAGCGTAAGTACCTATCATGATACGCCGCTGCACTTCGGCGCCGAAGCCTTCGCCGCGAGAGCGCTTGAACAGGTCTTCCAGGTCTTTCGGATTCCCGGCCCGGTAGCCGTAACGCACGCCGTCGAAACGGGACAGGTTGGACGAGCATTCGGCGGGCGCGACCACGTAGTAAACCGGCACGGACAGGTGCATATGCGGCAAATCGATTTCGATAAATTCCGCGCCGGCCCCCGTGTATTCCTCTATCACGGCGCCAATGATTTTTGCGACCTTCGAATCCAGACCCGAGTCAAAAAACGGTTTGGGCAACCCGATCTTCAGCCCTTTAATGTCCTTATTTAGCGCGGCCGTGTAATCAGGTACCGGCCGGTCCACCGAAGTGGAATCGCGCTCGTCGAAGCCGGCCATAACGTTCAGCAGCAGGGCGCAGTCTTCGGCGGTGGCCGCCATCGGGCCGGCCTGGTCAAGACTGGATGCGAAAGCGATCATGCCGTAACGGGATACGCGGCCATAAGTCGGTTTCAACCCGGTCACGTTGCATAACGCCGCGGGTTGTCGGATCGAACCGCCGGTATCCGTGCCGGTCGCGGCCGGCGCCAGTCGCGCCGCCATCGCGGCGGCCGAACCGCCGGACGAGCCGCCGGGCACGCGTGTGGTGTCCCACGGGTTTTTGACCGGACCGTAATAGCTGGTTTCGTTCGACGAGCCCATGGCGAACTCGTCCATATTGGTTTTGCCAAGCGTGATCATGCCGGCCGCCGCCATTCTGGCGGTAACGGTCGATTCGTAAGGAGCAATGAAGTTATCCAGCATTCGCGAGCCGCAAGTGGTCTTTACGCCTTGCGTACAGAAAATATCTTTGTGCGCGACCGGCAGCCCTTCCAGGGGTCCCGCTTCACCGCGCGCCAGACGTTCATCGGCCTGTTTTGCCGCCGCCAGGGCCCGCTCTTCGGTGACGGTAATGAAACTGTTGAGATCGGGGTTATACCGCCTGATCCGATCCAGGAAATGCCGGGTCAACTCGACACTGGAGAATTCGCCGGCATGAAGCCCGGCGGCCAATTCGGTCAATGTTTTATCGTGCATCACTCGATCACTTTTGGAACAAGATAAAGCCCTTCGGCGACTTCCGGCGCAATCTGCTGAAAGTCGTCGCGCTGATCGCTTTCGGTAATTTCATCCGTCCGCAACCGCTGAGCGGCATCCAACGGATGCGCCATCGGCTCGATGCCGGCGGTATCGACGCTGTTAAGCTCCGCCACCAGATCCAGAATTCGTGACAAATTGGCGGCGTAGCCGGGGACCTCCGCATCGAGAATTTCCAGCCGCGCCAGATGCGCAATCTTACGAACTTCATCGGCATTCAAAAGCATTTTCACTCCAGCTTCTTGTTCCAACCCCTTCCGCAAGGAGCCGGAACGTTATCATATTTGACGAAAAAAAGTGACATCCCGTGCAGCCATCGTGCCGCCAACATCCTCGAAACCCTGCTGTTTCACGGCCTGTTCAGCATAAATAGAGCTGTAACCTTGCTTGTTTTTTATGCCGCTGATACATTAGCCCGTCATTCGCTCCCGACCAAGTTTACTCTTGTTATGCTAAAAAAAATCAAGGGTCTGTTCTCCACCGACCTGTCTATCGATTTAGGCACCGCAAATACCCTTATCTATGTCCGAGGCAAAGGCATCGTACTGAATGAGCCCTCGGTCGTCACTGTCCGTATGGATAGGGGTCCCGGCGGCCCCAAGACCATCGAAGCGGTCGGCCATGACGCCAAACGTATGCTGGGCCGGACCCCGGAAAACATGCAGGCCATTCGGCCAATGAAAGACGGTGTGATCGCCGACTTCACGATCACTGAAAAGATGCTGCAGTACTTCATTAAGAAGGTGCACAACTCCCGCCTCTACACGCCCAGCCCGCGAGTGCTGGTATGCGTACCCTGCGGAGCCACTGAAGTGGAACGCCGCGCCATTAAGGAATCCGCGGCCGGCGCGGGAGCACGCAGTGTCTTTCTCATTGAAGAGCCGATGGCCGCGGCCATCGGCGCGGGCATTCCCGTCGACGAAGCCCGCGGCTCGATGGTGCTGGATATCGGCGGCGGCACTTCCGAAGTCGCCGTCATGTCGCTGAACGGAATCGTCTACTCTGCTTCCGTACGCATTGGCGGCGACAAATTCGACGAAGCCATCATCAGTTACATTCGCCGCAATTATGGCATCCTGATCGGCGTGGCCACCGCCGAGAACATCAAGCACCAGATCGGCTCGGCTTATCCAGGCAGGGAGTTGCAGGAAATCGAAGTCAAAGGCCGTAACCTTTCGGAAGGCGTTCCCCGCAGTTTCACCGTCAACAGCAACGAAATACTGGAAGCGCTGCAGGAGCCGCTATACGGGATTGTCGCCGCAGTGAAAACCGCTCTGGAAGCCACGCCGCCGGAACTGGGAGCCGACGTGGCCGAACGGGGCATCGTCCTGACAGGCGGCGGCGCGTTGCTCAAAGACCTGGACCGGCTGGTCATGGAAGAAACCGGGCTGCCGGTCGTTATCGCGGAAGATCCTTTAACCTGCGTAGCTCGCGGCGGCGGGCGTGTTCTGGAGCTGATCGACGAGCACGGCACCAATTTCCTGTCTGTTGAATAATCCCCGCCTGGGCGGGCCGGAGGAGCGATGCAGTCGCTATTCCAACAAAACCTCAGCCTGACATTTCGCCTGGTTGTCATCAGCGTATTGTGCCTTGTGCTGATGACCATCGATCACCGCAACGATGCGCTGAAAGGCTTTCGCAGCACGCTTGGCTCCTATCTTGTTTATCCCATGCAGTACATCGTCTCCCTGCCCTCGCGGTTCCTGGAATGGTCCGGCAATTCCATGGCCGCTCATCAATCGATTATGGAGGAGAACGCCCGCCTGTACGATGAAAACCTGCAACTGAAGGCGCAACAACTAAAGTTGCTGAGCCTGCAACAGGAAAATTCGCGGCTGCGGGAACTGTTACGGGCCTCATCCCAGGTTGGCGAAGATATTCTGATTGCGGAAGTCGTGCGGGTCGACCAGGATTACTACAAGCAACAGATCGTGATCAATAAAGGCAAGGTTCACCATGTATACCCCGGGCAACCCGTGATTGATGCGAAAGGCGTTTTGGGGCAAGTCGTTGAAGTCTATCAATACACCGCCGACGTACTGTTGATTTCCGACCCAAGTCACGCCCTGCCCGTACAAAATAATCGCAACGGTGTGCGCACCATCTCCCAGGGAAAGGGTAACCCCAACGAATTGGACCTGCTGCATATTCCCAACAATACCGACCTGAAGCCGGGCGACCTGCTGATCTCGTCGGGGCTGGGCGGGCGCTTTCCGCCCAACTATCCGGTTGCCGTCATCGCCGAAGTCGTCATTCAGCCCGGATTACCCTTCGCCAAAGTTACCGCCACGCCCACCGCCGAACTGGATCGCAGCCGCGAAGTACTGCTGGTCTGGCCCAACCAACAGCCGGAATACCATGAATAACCGGCTGCGTATTTTTTGGGTAATCCACTTCTCTTTGCTGGTCGGCCTGATGCTGATGATTTTCCCGCTACCTGACTGGGCGGAGCCGTTCAGACCGGACTGGGTGTCGCTGATACTCATATACTGGTGCATGGCGCTGCCGTTCCATGCCGGCCTCGGCACCGGCTTGGCACTCGGACTGCTGCTGGATGTGGCCATGGGAACCCTGCTGGGGCAGCACGCCCTGGGGTTGACCTTGCTGACTTTCATCATCCTGAAAAACCATCAGCGCTTCCGGATTTATCCGCCCATCCAGCAAAGCATCATCGTTATGTTTGTGCTGCTGGCAAAACAACTGCTGTTTTTATGGATCTACGGTATCACCAACCGTGCGCCGGCCAGCCTGTTTATTTACTTTATGCCGTCCTTCATCAGCATGATCCTGTGGCCATGGGTGGCCGCCATCATGCGTGACATACACTATCGCTTCCTGCCTGCATTTCGCTGATGGACGACCGGCTGACCGAAGTGGAAATCAAGCTCGCCCACCTGGAGGCGGCGCACGAAACGTTGAACAATGCGGTTGTTGAGCAACAGCGGCAGATCACCGCGCTGGAGAATCAACTGGCGTTGTTCAAGCAGCATCTGCGGGAAATGTATGACTCGAACATTGACCCCAAACACGAAAAACCGCCTCATTATTAAAAAAGCATTATCTCGCGCTGAGACGCGGAGACGCCGGCATCCATGAGAGTTAGAAAAATAAAGAGGCCTCTGACAGGTCGGTTTCCAAGAGGCAAAACAGCCCCGGACCGGAACGCGGTCAGCAAAGGTCAGGCTTTATTTAGCCCATCACGTACAAAGCTTCCTTTCTCTGCGTCTCAGCGCGAGGAAAAACACACCGGTTTTTCATCGTTACTGACGTTATGCACGCAACTGATGGCACGCCTTTTCCGCTGACCGCCCATCCTTCACGACTACGCGATGCGGAAGCGCTGGCAAAGCGATTTAATCTGTCACTCGCGGAAAAGAAGAGCGAAACGCCTTACCGTCTGTACCTGGGACCGGAGTACCTGGAACTTCAGGATTTGAATCCCGGGGCCCCCGGACCGGTATTCGTCGACTTTACCGGCGGCAAGGCCGCCCATCGGCGCGCCACCACCGGCAAACAACAACCGTTACCCAGGGCAGTCGGCATTAAAACCGGCCATCCGCCCTATGTTATCGATGCCACGGCCGGACTGGGACGGGATGCATTCGTGCTGGCTGCGCTGGGCTGCCGAATCACACTGGTGGAGCGCTCAACGGTTTTCGCTGCACTGCTAGAAGACGGCTTGGCGCGCGCCAGGCTCAACGTAAGAATCGCGCCGATCATCGACCACATGCAACTGGTGCATGCCGACAGCAAAATTTACTTTCAGCAACCCGCCGAAGCCGACCGGCCTGACGTCGTTTACCTGGATCCCATGTACCCTCATCGCAGCAAGTCCGCGCTGGTCAAAAAAGAAATGCGCTACGCGCGCGCCATAGTCGGTGACGACGAGGAAGCGCCGGCCCTGCTGGCCACCGCCTTGAAAACCGCGAAGGAACGCGTGGTGGTCAAACGCCCCCGTTCCGCCAAACCCCTGGCCGGACCTAAGCCGACGGTGGCAATCGAGAGCAAAAATACACGTTACGATATTTACGTGACCAAGCTGTTTATCTGAGCTGAATTTATAAAATGGCCTCACGCAAATACCGCTCTCGGCTCCTGCCTACGCGGCATTAGTTCGTCCCTGAACGTTGGCGCTAAGTCGCGAAGGGTTAAAAGCTGGCAGAGCATTGAAAGGTAAAACCAGGAAGCAAAATCTTCTTACCTGTCGAATACATATCTAATCATTCCTAAAGTATCCTTCCTTCACACAGAGCGCTCTTCACTTCATTTCCGGCAGTCATGAATAGAATAGCAACTCATTTTTTATTTCCTTTGCGCCTTCGCGCCTTTGCGTGAGATTATCAGGATTTGAGTTGGCTCTTAACCGTGGATGAAAGCACATGTCTGCAAAAACCTTTTTGTTACTCGGCAGCCTTAACGCGATGCTCGCCGTTATCCTCGGCGCGTTCGGCGCGCATGCGCTTAAAGCAAAGTTAAACCCGGAACTATTGGCAGTCTATCAAACCGCCTCGCAGTACCATTTCTACCACTCACTGGGATTACTGGCGGTTGGCGTGTTGATGCTGCAAATACCCTCAAGCCCGTTATTGAAGTACAGCGGCGGCGCCATGCTGGCGGGGATCGTGCTTTTTTCGGGCAGCCTGTACCTGTTGTCGGTCACCGGCCTGCGAATACTTGGCGCGATTACGCCCGTCGGCGGACTGTGTTTTATCGCCGGCTGGCTGCTGCTGGCGGTTGCTGTCTGGAAAGCCTGAATCACATTCAGGCTCTTGCCCCGCAACACTTCTTATACTTCCTGCCGCTGCCGCAAGCGCAAGGGTCGTTGCGGCCGGCCTTGGGCGCTTCCCGGATGTACTGCTGAATCTCCGGAAGGCGGCTGTCAACATACAGCCATTCACCCTGCTTCTGCGTGAACTGACTGAGTTCGTGCAATACGCAGTCCTTGCCCTTGATACGGTAGCGCGCCTTGAATTCAATTTCCCCATGCTGATCGCCGGCCTGCCCGTCGGTAACCTGCAACAGCTCCAACCCCTGCCATTCGGCGTTTTTTGCCCACTGCTCGGTTCCGGCAATATCGAGCTGACCTCGAGTACTGGGATGGTGCGAACGGGCTATATAATCGATATCGGCCTGCGTGAAAGCCGTGTAGCGTGAACGCAGCAAGGCTTCGGCGGTAGGCGCTTTGGCGGTCCCTTTCAGATAAGGTTCGCAGCATTCGACCAAGGCAACGCCGGAACCGCACGGGCATACAGACATCTTTTCATTCCCCCACTTATAAAGTTGCTATTGCTTTTTCAATATTGTAACAATAAACCTATGCAGAAAATTCTAATCATTCTGGGTCTTGTCATTTTAATGGCGGGTATCGCCTGGCCGATACTCGGCAAGTTGCCATTGGGTAAACTGCCGGGTGACATTATTATCGATAAGCCCGGGCTGAAGGTTTATATTCCCATCACCACGATGATTCTCGTCAGTGTCGTAGTCTCGGTTATTCTTTGGTTTTTCCGAAAATGACCTTCAGTGCTCCCCTTTATCTGATTGCCACAACATAACGCCCCTGTATCTTACCGGCCAGCATCATTTCGGCCACAGCCTCCACATCCGTCAAAGGGACAGTACCGGCAACAATTTGCCGCAAATGCCGCGGCCGCATGTCGCCGGCCAGCCGGTTCCATAAGTGCCGCCGCAACGACATGGGGCAAGTGGCGGAATCCACCCCCAGCAACGCGATCCCGCGCAGAATAAAAGGCATCACGGTCGTTTCGATTTCAACGCCGCCGGCCAGTCCACAGCAGGCGATATTGCCGTGAGCCCGGGTCGTGCGCGTCAACCAGGACAAAATTTTGCCGCCCACCGTGTCTACGGCGCCGCCCCACATTCCCTTCTCCAAGGGTCGCATGCCCATTTCCAGATCATGCCGGTCGATCAACCCGGCGACACCCAGAGCCGTCAGATAGTTTTTGCCGCTGTCGGCTTTCCCGGTAATCGCGGTAACCTTGTACCCCAGCCCGGCGAGCAAATCGATGGCGATACTGCCCACGCCGCCGGTCGCACCGGTCACTACGACAGAGCCCAGGTCCGGGTCCTGGCCGTTATCCAACAGACGCTGGATTGCAAGACCGGCGGTGAAGCCCGCCGTACCCAATGCCATCGCCTCGAACAAACTGAGAGTTTGCGGCAAAGGCACCACCCAGTCGGCGGGCACGCATAGATATTCGGCGTACCCGCCGTCGTGCGCCTGGCTGAGTTCGTATCCCGTTACCAGCACCGCATCGCCTATGGCAAAACGTTCGTCTCCGGTTGCCGTCACCTGTCCGGCCGCGTCAATTCCCGCCACCAGAGGCAACTTGCGCATAATGCCTCCCTTGCCGGACAACGCCAGAGCATCTTTGTAGTTCAAGCTGGAGTAATGAACCTCGATCAATATTTCACCCGGTGCCGCCTGCGGCACAGGACGTTCTTCCAGGCGATTGCCCGATTCGTGCACAACCAGCGCTCGGTAAGACTTCATAACCTTTGGTTTCCCGCCATAACTTTTCATACTATAAACACAAACCTCTTTAAAATCGTCCGGAATCTCTTTTTTGAGCGTCGGTTAATAAACCGTTTCCATTAAAACATGGCACAATTATTCTTCATCCCATAAAAGCTACTGCTGATGATATGCCTTATCCCGCCGAAACAGACATTGTCCAACTGATCGAGGAAATTGCGCCGGAAAACCTGCTGGTGATCGATCTTAAGGAGCCGCACAGCCTCGATTTACATTTGCGCCAGCATCCGCAATGGAAAGTCCGGCGCATACACGGCGGGGATCTGCTTGAGGAAATCGCTTCCTCGGGTCAACACGATGTCGCCGTTTTGTGTAACACTCTCGAGTACCTGGAGAAAACCCTGGCGGGAATCGTTATTTCCCGGCTCCGCGATTTGTACAGCCGGCGCCTGTTAGCGCTGGTGGCTGTTGATCCGGGTCAAACCGGGGATTGCGTGCAAAGCAAGTGGCAAGACGCCGAACTGATTGCTTACGGCATGACACAGTTGGCGGCATATCCTGACGGTCGCCACCTTTATGAATACAATATTCTCAGTTACAAGAACGTGCCTGACTGGCTGAACGCCAAAAACTGGGCCAATCCGGAGCTGTGGAATAAATATCGCTGGTAACCCGCCGATATGGGATAGGGAAAAGCACATGATCACTTTGCAGCAAAAAATGGCGGAACACGGTTTCGAGTCGAATGAGCGCTACGACTATATCGTTCGCTGCCTGCAAAGCATTCCCGGCCCCGCTTTGCGTTGCCTGAACGTGGAGGGCGAACCCGGGCGCCGTAAAACCGCGTTCGCCAACGCCCTGGCCAATTCAATGGACGCTGTGCATATCCTTTACCATGATTTCACTCAGGAAGAACCGCTGCCGGCCCCAAAACCGGTCAACCCAGGTGGCGAGGAGCAAAACGGCAAGGAAGAACCTCCCGCCGGCCTGTTTGACCGGATTATGAACGACGCCTGTGCCTTCAGTGAAGCCGATAAAACCATCCTGATTCTCGACCAACTGCAGGCCGCCGACTTTAAGGATCATATACGGATCTACCGGTTTCTGATCGAACACGAATGGCATTACCGCGACACCGCGTTTTACGCCAATCGCAAAAATCTGCTGGTGTTTTTGATTTCGGAGGAACCGCTGTATCACTCCCTGCAAAAACACAGCTTTAAAGTCTGGGTGAAAGCCGGTTCGCTACGGGATGCGCCTTTCAAGCCGGTCGACTTTCAACTCGGACCGGAAGCCGAACCCTTAATGGCCGGTTTGCACGAGCTTTTCCAGCAGTTGAATGTTTTCCCGACTCACTCCGAATATAAAAAAATTCTTCACGATATCGGTCGACACGTACATTCCGCCGAAGATCTGAAAAATTCGATTTATGGTTGGACAGAAGGTATAGACCGCGGCCTGCTCTACAGCGACGAACTGAATGGGCTCTTTCAACGGATCATGCCGTTAATCGCCACGTTTATCGGTATTGAGGAAAGCCTGGAACTGACTTCAGCGGATATTCCCTCAGTAAAAGCACCAACGTAAGGAATTTTATGGAAGCGATCAGCAACGAAGATATCCAGAACCGGCTGTCAACCCGGTTTCCCGGCGCCTGGATCGAGGTCAACGGCGACGGTTACAAGTACCGGGTGACGGTTATCAGTAAACTGTTTGCCGGCATGTCCAAAGTGAAACGCCACCAGAATATTTATGCCGCCCTGAATGACGCCATTGCCAGCGGCGCCCTGCACGCACTGTCGATCCAGGCGCTGACGCCGGAGGAAAACGAAACGGAACGGTAATTGAAGTATAAAAGTATTTGAGTATGAGAGTTATTCAAGCCGGGAAAGATCAATCGCTACTTTTGAACTCACATACTCATACTTCAATACTCATATACTTCATACTTTTGTTAGAACCTATCTCAAAATTGCTGCGCTTGCTGATACATCGTTAAAAATGTCCTCAGAATGCTCATTTACTAGCGTGTGAACTCCGCTTTTCCGGACATTTTTGCCTCCACCGAGGTCTACCGCGTGCGCTGCACACGGCGCTCGCGACATTTTGAGATAGGTTCTAGTTGTATTAAAGCAGGGAGAAAATCGTGCCTGCAATCACCAACACGACGATTCCAAGGATAACGTAAAGATTCTGACGATTCTTGAGTTGATGAATGGCCCGGTAACCCTGACACAGGGATATGCAGGCAACGTTACCCTTGTCGAACAAGGTCGAGAAAGTTCTTATTGCTCTCAATTTGCCGTCAATATCTCCCTGCAGGCGGGTGATGCTGCTCAACCGCTGGTCCAGTTTGCGAAGACGCTCCGCACAGGCGTCCAGGTTTTCCGTGGCTTCGCGCAGCACTCTGGGCTTAAAAACCATGCGAATGGAATACCCGGCTTCGCTCACCGCCGTGGTCGTCTCGGCCACCTGCTTCAACACGGCATCGTATCCCTGAATTAATATTTGCTCCTGCTTTTGTATGGATTGTTTGCTTGCCATAAGCTCACCATATCTCATCCTAGCTACCCCCAGAACCCGCCCCCATTTGCATTAACAGGAGGCCGAGAAAGAATACTACCCGCACTATCCCGAGATAGGTATCAGCCATTGGTATGAGAAGACCCGGCGACCGAAGTTCGAAATTTCCAAAAAAATCTTGAAAAAACAAACTGTTAGGAATATCAACCGGTTGAATATCAGCCGTTCGTGCTTAAGAACTGATCGCCAGGAAAATGGCCCGTCTGGGGGCAGGATAACCCTCCACAGTACGGCTGGAATCAAGGGGGTCGAGAAAGTCCCGCAACGAGGCGGTGCCCGACCAGGAAGTGACCCGCTGTTCCATGATTGAGGTGGCGGCCACGTCGACCAGACGGATGTCGGTGAAACCACAACGTTGCAACCAGATTTCCAGAGTGGGACATGATGGAATGAACCAGACATTCCGCATGCGGGCGTAGCGGCTCCGGGGCATCAGGGTGACGCCTGCTCCCCCGTCGACGACCAGAGTCTCCAACACCAGCTCCCCGCCCGGCGCCAGGCAGCCGCGCAAATCCAGCAGATGGTCGAGAGGTGAACGGCGGTGGTACAGGACACCCATGGAAAATACCGTATCAAAGGCGCGCAGGTTGGGCGGCAGGCTTTCCAGGGCAAGCGGCAAAACAAACACCCCGGAAGAACGTATAAAGTGCTGGACCGCCAGATATTGCATAACATATAGCGCCGTCGGATCGATGCCCAGCACAGCCCGGGCCCCGGCGCCAGCCATCCGCCAGCAGTGGTAACCGTTGCCGCAGCCCACATCCAGCACCAGGCGGTCCCGCAGCGGCTGAATATGGTCCTTGAGGCGGTCCCACTTCCAATCGGAGCGCCATTCGCTGTCGATAAAAACCCCGTGCATGTCGAACGGCCCTTTTCGCCATGGCATAAACCGGCGCAACCGCTGTTCCAGCTTCGCATTTTCCGCCGGATCCGGAGGGTACGCCGCCCCGGCCTTCACAGCCGCCGCGTTACAATCGATACATGTGGTTGGCAATAGCGGCAAATCCCGCAAGACGTCCTGCCATTCCGGAAAGTTTCCATGCCTGTCGGGCGCAAGTTCCCGCGCGATCAGATCCGGCAACCCACTCCGCCACCGATTGAAGGCTTCGTTACCTTCAATCAATTCCAATCCGGAGTAGTATGGCGAAGGGTCGAACACCATGCCCGGGTTATCGCGCATCACGCGCCAATCGAAGTCCACTGAACTGCCAGCGGGCCTGAGGCGGGAAAAAATTACGATAGGTGGGACGAATATGTGATAGCGGTGTCGCACACGAACCGCCACGCAATACCATCTGGTTGCACATGAATTTGCCGTTGTATTCGGCCAGTTCGCCGTTCAAGGGGCGGTAACCGGGATAGGAACCATACGGGCTTTGCGTCCATTCCCAAACATCGCCGAATATCTGTTGCACGTTGTCGCCGTCCCGCGCTACGGGCACAGGGTGTAACCAACCGCTTTCGACGAAGTTACCCTCGATCGGCGCGCTCTTCGCCGCGACTTCCCATTCCTGTTCCGTCGGCAGGCGGGCGCCGGCCCAGCGGGCATAAGCATCCGCCTCGTAGTAACTGACATGCACAACTGGCTCATCCTCGCGCACCGGCTGCAACCCCGATAGTGTCAGCGTAACCCATGTGTCGTTGCATTGCCGCCAGTATAGCGGGGCGTTCCAGTTTTGTTGCCGGAGTACGGCCCAACCGTCGGACAGCCACAACTCCGGCCGCCGATAACCGCCGTCGGTCATGAACGCCAGGTATTCCCTGTTGGTAACCGGCCGGGACGCCAACTCGAATGACGCCAGCCAGGCGCGGTGCGCCGGCGTTTCGTTGTCGAAAGCGAAATCCCCGCCGGCATGACCGATCGTATACAACCCCTCGGGAAACGGCAGCCAGCGCGGTTCAGTCGACTCACACTGCGGCGGTTGCCGATCCTGTTCCCGGAACACGGGACAGGCGGGATTATAAGAAAAGAGATGCTTGATATCCGTCAGGATCAGTTCCTGGTGTTGCTGCTCGTGGTGCAATCCCACTTCGATGACGCTTTCCAGTCCGTCCGCCGACGAACCGTCCAACAAATCGCAGATACACCGATCAACATGCTGGCGATATTCATAAACTTCCCGCAAGGTCGGGCGTGTAAGCAATCCCCGGTTGCGGCGCGTATACTGCTCGCCGACGCTGTTGTAATACGAATTGAACAACACCCGGTACTCATCGCGAAAATGCCGGTAACCGCCAAACGCTTTCTCCAGCACCAGCGCTTCAAAAAACCAGCCGGTGTGCGCAAGGTGCCATTTTACCGGACTGGCGTCATCCATGGACTGGGCGACCGTGTCTTCCGGATGCAATCCGGCGCATAAAGCTTCGGTGGCCGCCCGCACCTGCAAGTAGCGCGACTTCAATCCTCCGGCATCCGGTGATCCGGCTGTTTTAAAACTCAAGTTCATTCGAATCCCTCTGTTTTCCATTCCGGTTCCGCTTCTCAAGCATACCTTATCCGTCGACGGTCAACACGATTTTGCCGAAATGTCCGCCCGCCTCCATCAATTCATGAGCCCGTTGCGCTTCGTGCAACGGATACTCAGCGGACACCTGCGGCTTTACTTGGCCGGATTCGAACAAGGGCCAGATATGGCGATACAAATCCTGCATCAGCCTGCTTTTGAACTCCAGTGATCGTGACCTCAAAGTCGACCCGCCCAGCATCAGCCGCTTGAACATCAGCCTGCTGAAATTGATTTCCGCCCTGGCGCCTTCCAAAAACGCAATGAACATAATACGACCCTCAACAGCCGCCAACTCGATGTTACGGCCGATATAAGAGCCCCCCACCATATCGAGAATCACGTCCATACCGTAGCCATCAGTCGCGTCTTTAAAAACGGCCACAAAATCCTCATCGCGATAATTAACGGCTTTCTCGGCCCCCAGCCGCTCACAAGCGCGGCATTTCTCATCGCTGCCGGCGGATGTAAACACCCTGGCGCCGAAAGCCGCCGTCAGTTGTATGGCGGTTGTGCCAATGCCGCCGGATCCGCCGTGAACCAGAAAGTTCTCGCCGGTTCTCAGTTTCGCCCGCATGAACACATTGGACCAGACGGTGCAGAACGTTTCCGGAATCGCCGCGGCTTCCTTCATTGTCAAGGTTGACGGTACCGGCAAACATAAGGCAGCAGGTACGGAAACATATTCAGCGTACCCTCCGCCGGCCAACAACGCGCAAACCCGCTCGCCACCTTTCCATCGTGATACCGAGTCACCCAGCGCAACGATACGTCCCGCCACCTCCAGTCCGGGTATATCCGTAGCACCCCGAGGCGGCGGATAAAGCCCGCGACGCTGAAAAACATCGGGGCGATTAACGCCGGCGACTTCCACTTTGATAAGTACTTCGCCCGTTTCCGGCACCGGTAGCGCACGAGTAGCGGGCACTAACCTGGCGATATCGCCCTCCCCTGCAACCTCTACAATTTGCATTTTGTCGGCGACACTTTTCATGCTGAAAATATTTTAAGAAGTTACAACTCAAACAGTAGTTAATGTTGTCTACATGTCGATCGCCCCCGTGAAGGAGCGTCCTATTGTCTAGCGGCCCGGTTTATCCAAACCACGCAGCATTTCTAACGCCAAAACCCGCTTGCCCTCGCACTAAAATATCAATAACCTAGACAATCTGGGTTCAAGTAAGGTAACGAGTTTTGACTTGAAAAACCAGTCGCTGCCCCTATTAGCACTAACTGCAAATACATGGACGGAGACAATTTAATCATGCATGAACCACGGGCCGACAGCCTGTCGTACAGCAGCTCTTCGGAAGCCCGCTTAAGAAGAGGCTTGTCCGCCGGGAAGAGAATACCTCCTATAGCACGCCCTATCAAAGCCGGGGCTATCGATCGCTGGCTGCTTACACGCATGCTCAAAGCCATCGGCGATCCCCCAATTGCCTGCGAATTGTGGAACGGCGAAAAAATCCACACCTGTGTGCAAAAACCACGCGCCTGCCTTCGCTTCAACAACCGGCAGGCGCTGATCAAAGTACTTCGCAACCCGGAACGTTATTTTGGCGATTGCTATACCGACAAGCTGCTCGATGTGGTTGAAGGTGATCTGCTCACGCTCTTGCTGGCAATTTACGAAAAGAACGGCGCTGGAAGCGCCTGGCGGGAAACTGGCAGGAACGGTTTCCGACTGTCCAAGCCTCGCGCCAGGCGCAACACCCTCAAAGGCTCCCGGGAAAATATTCACCACCATTACGACATTGGCAACGATTTCTACCGGCTCTGGCTGGACAAGGAAATGCAGTATACCTGCGCTTACTTCCCGCGGGAGGGCATGAACCTGGAAGACGCTCAACTGGCAAAGATGGAACATATATGCCGCAAGCTACAACTCAGGCCCGGTCAGACTGTCGTGGAAGCCGGCTGCGGCTGGGGCGGCCTGTCCCGTTACATGGCCAAAAACTACGGCGTCACTGTCAAGGCTTACAATATTTCAAGTGAACAGGTTAAGTTCGCCCGTGAATGTGCTCTGCGGGAAGGCTTGCAGGAACGGGTACAGTACATAGAAGATGACTATCGCACGATTAGCGGCCAATACGATGTATTCGTCTCGGTCGGCATGCTTGAACATGTCGGCGTTGAGAATTACCCGGAACTCGGCGGACTAATAGACCGCTGTCTTAAACCCAACGGCCGGGGCCTGATTCACACCATCGGTCGCAACCGGCCCAGACCCATGAATTCCTGGATTGAACGCCGCATTTTTCCCGGCGCGCGTCCTCCCGCAATCAGCGAGATGATGCAAATCTTTGAAGAGGCCGAATTTTCAATACTCGACCTCGAAAACCTGCGGCTGCATTACGAAAAAACCCTCAGTGCCTGGCTGTCCCGCTACGAGACGGCGCATGAGCAGGTGGAAAACATGTTCGACGAGCACTTCCTGCGTGCCTGGCGGCTGTACCTGGCCGGCTCGATCCTCGCGTTCCACATCGGCGAGTTGCAACTGTTCCAGGTTGTCTTCACCCGCAAACGCAACAACGATATCCCCTGGAACCGCGAGCATTTGTATTTATGAAAAAACAAATCTAACCACGGAGAACACGGAGATCACAGAGAAGTTAAGAACCCAAGTGAAGGGCTATATGCTTCCAACATGTTCCCGTATTTTTTAAGGTCTCTTTGACATTAATTTTTTCAACGGTTTTAAACTCTGTGCGCTCCGTGTCCTCCGTGGTTAAATATTTATAAAAGGTCAGCCATGCAGCATTATGACGTGTTGATTGTAGGCGGCGGTCCGGCGGGGTCTTCGTGTGCCTGGCGGTTGCGGAACAGCGGCCTGGACGTTGCCATCCTGGATAAGGCGCACTTCCCGCGCGACAAGGTCTGCGCCGGCTGGGTTACGCCGGCGGTGATGCACATGCTGCAAATCGATCTGGAAAACTATGCCGAACGGCACGTGCTGCAACCCATCACCGGCTTTCGCACCTCGATGATGGAGCAGCCTTCAGTTGACACCGATTACACGGAAATCGTCAGCTACGGTATCCGGCGTTGCGAGTTCGACAACTATCTCCTACGCCGTTGCGGTGCGCGGTTACACATGAACGAAGCCCTGGACACCCTCGAACGCGGCAGCAATGGCTGGGTAATCAACGGTCAATATCATGCAACGTTACTGATAGGCGCCGGCGGACATTTCTGTCCCGTTGTTCGAGCGTTGGACAGTAAACGGACGGACGGTGAATCGGTAGTAGCAGCCCGGGAAATCGAATTTCAAATGAGTGCGCGGCAGATGCAGCAGTGCAACGTGAACTCACAGATTCCGGAACTCTTTTTCTGCAAGGATCTGACGGGCTACGGCTGGATCTTCCGCAAGGGTGAATACCTGAACATTGGCCTGGGCAGAGAAGACAAACACCATCTGCCCGCGCATCTCGATGCTTTCTTTGAGTTTCTGAAGAGCCGCGGGAAAGTTCCGCCCGACATCGACGAGAAGTTCAAAGGCCACGCCTACCTGCTGTACGGTCATACGCCCAGACGCATGATCGGCGAACGCGTCATGTTCATCGGCGATGCCGCGGGGCTGGCCTATCCACAAAGCGGCGAAGGCATTCGACCGGCGGTCGAATCCGGTATTCTGGCCGCCGAGACCATTCTGCAGCTACAGGGCGATTACAGTTTGAAGGCGCTGAAAACGTACGAAGCGAAGATAATCGAACGCTACGGTCCGCGATCCGAGACAAGGAAATCGAAAAGAGGCCTGCTGCCCCCCGCTCTCAAACAACGCGTCGCCGCAAGGCTGATGCGCAGCCGCTGGTTCGCCCGGCACTTCATCATCAACCGCTGGTTCCTGCACAAACAACAGTCAAATCTTACAATCTCAAATTAACCACGGAGCGCATAGAGAACACAGAGCCAAAAAAGACTGTATGTAAGAGACATTATTAAAAATCCTCGAAGCTTATTCGAGTATATAATTTGTTCTTAAATCCTTTTTTAATTATTCTCAGTGCTCTCTGTGTGCTCTGTGGTTAGATGCTTTTAAAGCAAAGCCAAGCTCAAAGCAGGCCAGTAGGTGATGATCAGTACCGCGGCCAGGAGGATGAAGAAGAACGGCAGGGTGGATTTGTAGATGTCCCAGACGGGTTTTTCGAAGCGGTAGCTGGCGATGAACAAATTCATGCCGACCGGCGGGGTGAAATAGCCCAGTTGCATGTTGGCCAGGAAAATGATGCCCAGGTGTAACGGATCTATACCATAGCCCATGGCGATCGGAAGAATCAGGGGAATCATGATGACAATGGCCGAGAAGATATCGAGCATCATGCCCAGGCCGAGCAGAAAAATGTTCAGCAGTATCAGGAACGCAAGCCGGCTGTCGATATGCTCGCGAATCGTTTCAAACACGCGCGTCGGTATTTCGGCGTCGATCATATAATTGGTCGAGGCCAAGGACACGCCGAGGATAATGATGATGCCGCCGACCATGATCATGGCCTCGCGCATCAGACCGGGCAGCCGGCCCAGGGGAATTTCGCGGCGAATGAACACCTCGACAACCAGCACATAAAACGCGGTCAGCGCCGCCGCTTCCGAGACGGCAATATAGCCGCCGTAAATACCGCCCAGTACCAGAAACGGCAACGGAATCTCCCAGGCGGCGTCCATGACGGCCGCCTTGGCTTCCCGCCACGACTGAAAATTCGCCTGCCGTTTCCAGGAATGCCGGTGCTTCCAGCCGCTCCAAACCGACAGCAACACCACCATCAGTATGCCCGGCAGAATGCCGGCAATAAACAGGTCATCGATATTGACGGGACGTTCCAGCGTCATCTGCTGAGCCACCACCGCGTATAAAATCAACGGCAACGAAGGCGCGAACAGCAACCCCAGGCTGCCCGCCGTGGTAATCAATCCCAGGTTGAATTTCTCAGGATAACCCGCTTGCTTCAAAGCGGGGTAAAGCAACGCTCCCAAAGCGACGATGGTAACCCCGGACGCGCCGGTGAACGCGGTAAACAACGCGCAGGCGGCCAGTGCCACGATCGCCAGGCCGCCCGGCAGCCATCCCAGCAGCAGATTGCTGATACGAACCAGCCGGCGGGGTGCTTGGCTTTCGCCCAGTATGTAGCCGGCCAGCGTGAACATCGGGATCGCCAGCAGCACCGGCATCTCGGCCAGCCGGTAAATTTCAATCCCGATCACGGACAAATCGATATCCTGCCGAAGGAAGCCGAGCATGGCGCCGGCGACGATCACCGCAAACAGCGGCGCGCCCAACAATGCAAGCAGCAACAATCCGAGACCGGCCAGAGCGCTCATACTCGGATGGAGCCTTTCAACCCACGCTGCAACTGCATGCCACTCGATATCAAATAACGCAATGCAATTACCCCGAACGCCAGGGGAATGACGATTTCCAGCATCCACGCCGGAATGCCCGCGAACCCGGGCGTCGCGTAAGTGAATTCATCGAGCACAAAGCGGCCCGCATAAAAAGCGACGATCACGCAAACCAAGCCGGCAAACAAATCGGTGGCGATTCGCAGCCATGGCCGCCACTTCTCTCCGGCCAGCCTCGACAGAACGTCGATGCCGATATGCTTGTCGTAGCGGCTGGCCACCATCGCGCCCAGCAAACCCACCCATAACAGCATGACGCGAAGCAGCGGGCCGGCCCACAGCAGACCCGAGTCGAATACATTGCGTAACAGAATCTGCGTAACCCCCAGCAGCAGCATGGCGGTGAGCAGCAGTATCAATATGCCGTCTTCCACAGCATGCAGCAGCCTGATGAGCCTGGCCGGCAGGCTCCCGCTATTTGTCATGCAGCGCCACCTTGCCGTTCCTGTAAGCATCCAGATACTTGCGCAGCAAGCCGAAATTACGGCTCGTGTAGGCGCCTTTCTCCTGTAGTTGGCTCCAGGTGCTGGCGGCGATATTGCTCCAGCTTGTCTGCTCCTCTTCCGTTGACGCCAGGAATTTTATGCCGTTGTCGCGCAATACTTGGAGGGCCGCCTCATTATCCCGCTGGCTTAAACTGTCGAGCTTCAAACTCTTTTCTCCCATCACGCTGCGCACAGTCTGCCGGTCGTCGACGCTTAGCTTGTCAAATATTTTTTTATCCACAACCAACATGCCTATGAGGAAAACGATAGGCGCGTCAGTCATGTATTGCACTTTTGTGTGCCATTGAAATGCGATAATACTCGACGGATTGGAAACCACCGTATCCAGCAACCCGGTTTGCAGGGCAGTGTATACGTCCGATATCGGCAACGGTACCGGCGAAATATCGGCGGCTTTAAACATGGTCGCACCTACCTTGTCTCCCTGAGGCAACCAGACTTTTTGTCGCCTTATATCCTGCAAATTGGCGGCGGGACCGGTACTGGCGATATAAGCGAAACCTCCGTTAATGAGCCCCAGCCCGACCAGCCCGTTTTGTTCCAGCCCGTCGCGAATGACAGCATCCATATGCTTGCGCACATAATTTATTTCCTCGATGTTCTTGAACAAAAACGGCAAACTGTACAATTGTGCGTCGGGATAAATTGCGGCCAACGAACCGCTCATCAATGCCCCCCCGTGCAACTGACCGACACGAATCTTGCGCAGCACCACCTTGTCGTTACCCATAACGCCGCCCGGATAAAACTTGATCTTTACCCGTCCTTGCGTTTGCTGCTCGATCTCGTCGGCGCCCTCACGCATGATCTTCATCCAGGATGTTGAATCCGGCGCCAGCGTGGCAATCTTCAATACTGTTTCCGCGTGCAACGGATTGAGAAGCATCACACCCAGCACAAACAGTACAACGCGGGAT
>DASVCP010000329.1:0-12852 GCA_036381555.1 Gammaproteobacteria bacterium | reverse complement strand
GACATCGGCATCGGGTGTCTGGGCGGTGGGATCGGCGCCCAGCGATTGCATGGCATTCCTGATCATTTGAAAATGCTGTTCTTCCTCGTCGCGAAAATGCCGCAGCCGCTCGATGGGAATTTGCGAACCGGCTTTCTTGCTTTCGCATTTGGTAATCATGCATTCGTACAGCCGTACGCCGCTGCGTTCGAACGCCAGGCGTTCGCCGAGCTTGTTGATCAGCATTTCGGGGTTGCGGCCGGATACTTTTTTCATGGCCGACTTCAGCGCGCCCTTCATCGTGCCGGGCATTGGCACCGAGCCGACGGCATCGGCTTCTTCGATGTATTCACGTTCAACGGAGGATATGCTGGCGCCGTTGCTCGAACTCGGCGATGAGCTTTCCGCGTTACTGATCATTTCCTTCGAATGTATCGGCGACATGTCGATGCCGGTGCGGTTCCGACCCATTTGGGTTGATTTTTCCATGATTAATCTCCTGTTGGTTATGCCGCCGCTGCGGGTTTCCTGTTCAGTTCGGTTCCCGGTTGCCAGCGGTAATCCGCCGCCACCGTATCGGTCGGCGAACCTTGTGAATTCATATGCTTGCGGTATTCCTGCGACTGGCGGCTTTCCTTCGACTTGTCGACAAACTTGGTGCCGTCGGTGCGCAGGTTGACTTCCTGCTTGAGCGTCTGCCTGACAAAATCCCGCTGGCTTTCATAGGGGATCGGATCGGGCAGTCTCTCGGGCAATATTTCGGCCGGGTCGCGGCCTTCGTGTTTCTTGAACAGGTTGATCACCAGGTCCAGGTGTCCCAGCTCGTAATCGAGAAACCGTTCCCATATCGCTTTCACGTGCGGGTTGGTTTCCGACTCCAGGCAACTATAGTAGTTGTAGGCTTCGTTCGCTTCGTACAGCAGCCATTTTTCCAGCCATGTTTCGTTGGGGTCGATGATCGAACCGTACTGCGTAACATGCTGCTCCTCGATGGACGCGATCTCGGCATAAACCTGGCGGGCGATCGGGTCGGAGAAGGTCGGGCCGATATTCATGTAATAGTCGCGGGTCTGGTATTCGCCGGACATAATGGTCAAGGCGTTCATCTTGGTGATCGGATCGGCTGTTTCCCGCTTGTAGTGTTCGCGCAGATCGTCGCCGGGCGCGCGGTGCTCCTCGGACGTGGGCCGGCCGGGCATAATGTCGGTGTAGGATTGCAGAATATTGTTGGCGTCCTTGCCCTCGACGCGGTCCATCAATGCCGAATAGCGATACATATGATCGAAATCCTCCAGCAGCCCGAAACGATACACCTGGGCCAGGTAGGGGTCGGGTTCCTGCTGCGCGATGGCGGCGGTCACCTCGATCGCCACCTGTTCATAGCCGATGGTGGTTTCCAGAGGTGAATGATCCGGCGACAGCATCCAGTTCACCATCGTTTGCTGATGGTGCTCGACTCTCCTCACTTCGGCCAATGCCTGGCGAAGTTCGCCGTTCGATTGCGCGAACAGATGTTGAAAGCGGTTGGCTTGCTGTTCGATTCCGTTCATCAAAATGATACGGACCCGGGTAAAGGCGTCATCGTCCAGCTTGCTGATCGGCGGCTGGACCAGTTCTTTCCAAGTGAAAGCCTGCTTACCCAGCGGTGTTCCTTTCGTATCGAATAATTTGACGGCCATGGTTCCTCCTGGCGGTTGTTTCGGTTGCCACTGTATGTATGTGAGCGGCTTTTCGGTTGGTTGCCGCCCAGGGCAACTCAAGTTCTGCATCAAAAACGCAAATATTGTGCCGGAGCGGTATGTCCGAAAAGATAGTGCGTATAACGGCGGCCGGGATGGGAGACACATCCAGGGAGTGGAAGAGGTGGGTAAGAAAGTAATGTCTTTTTACAAAGGACCCTGCAAAACCTACATCTTAAAGGCGTTTCCTCCTATACAGAAAATCCGACTAAGGCGTTACCGATAAAGGTAGAATTCTGTGAAAGTTTTGTCGTTTTTGATCCAAAGTTGAGAGGCGCGGGATGAGAATTCGGGAAGAAAGGGTCGAGGACCGGGACCTGATCCGGTCACTACACACGCAGGCCTTCGGAACCGCCGCGGAAGCGGATCTGGTTGACGCATTGAGAGACAGCGGTGTTCCCTGTATTTCGCTCGTTGCGTGGGAAAATCACGAGTTGCGGGGTCACATCCTGTTTACGCCGGTGGCGTTGAGTGGACATGCCGACTTGAAGCTGATGGGTCTGGCGCCGATGGCAGTGATGCCCGCGTATCAAAGACGGGGCATCGGCTCGCGGCTGGTGGGGGCCGGATTGGAACGCTGCGCCGCAAGGGACTACGACGCCGTTGTCGTGCTGGGGCACCCGGATTTTTATCCCCGTTTCGGTTTTGAGCCGTCGATACATTACGCGATCACGTCGGAATACGACGTGCCGGACGAAGCGTTCATGATCCGGGAACTGCGCGCGGGTGTATTGCGAGACGTATCCGGCATCATTCGTTACCATCCGCTCTTTGCCGGGTTTTAATTGCCGGGATTTTAAGGTTTTGCGCTTCTTTTATTCCAGAGACAGGCCGCCGATATTGAATTTCATGTTTTCGATATTGCAGGCTGCACCGGTTTTCTCGATGGCTTCTTTGTACTTGGTAGCCTCCTCCAGTGAAAGATTCTCCTTGATCATCTTGGGTCCCGCCTGTAGAAGTTCCCGAGCTTTTTCGCGAGTAATTTTGAAAAGGCCGGCAAGGTCCTGCTCGATATAATATTCGCCCTTACCCGACTTATACCCTTCCAACACCACTTTGTACAAATCCTCGGACATATGACTCCCCCGCTGGGCGGTTTTGTTTTTGCATGGATTAAGGTAAGACACGAGAGTAATATATTTTCATCCGTTATACAAAACCGGGGAATGATGCAAACAACAATAAGCAAGCTCGATCGACGGGTTGATATTGCCCGCGATCACATTCTCGGCCCTGTCGACGCTGCCATCACCCTTGTCGAATACGGCAGCTACGATTGCATGCACTGCCGGACGGCCAACGCCCGCATCACTGAGGTGCGCAACCGTTTCGGCGAGCGGCTGCGCTATGCATTTCGGCACCGGCCGATTCCCGGCAGCGATATTGCCCGCCGAGCGGCGGAACTGGTCGAGCGGATCGACGATCCCGTGCGGTTTTGGGAAGCGCACGTGGCATTGATGTCACGCTCCACCCGATTAAACGAAGATGACTTGCGCGCAGTCGCCGCCGATTTCGGTGTCGATGAAACGGACGTCGAAGGCAAACGACGTGCGCGGGGGCGAGTGGACGAAGACGAAGGTAGCGCGGGGGCCAGCGGCGTGATGGTGACGCCGACCTTTTTTATCAATGGCCGCCGCTATGACGGCCCCTGGGACGAAAGCGCTCTCTCGGATGCATTGCTCAACTCCCTCGGCCACCGGGTCCGTACGGCGGCGCTCGAGTTTGCCAGCTGGGCACCTTCGGCCGGCGTGTTGTTGCTACTGGCTTCCGTGCTGGCGGTGATATTGACCAATTCGACGCTCGGTGAAGCGTTCATAACCTGGTGGGAACTGCCTTTCGGCGTCACGTTCGGGGATGTGAGTTTCCGCATGTCGTTGCATCATTGGATCAATGACGGCCTGTTGACGCTGTTTTTCCTGGTGGTCGGTCTGGAAATCAAGCGCGAATTCACCGTCGGCCATCTCGCCGGCCGCCGTTCCGCCGCCCTGCCGGTCGCCGCCGCCGTCGGCGGGATGGCGGTTCCCGCGCTTCTGTATGTGCTGATCATTCCGGCCGGACCCTGGTTCAACGGTTGGGGCGTGCCGATGGCCACCGACACGGCGTTTGCGATTGCCTTGATCGCCATGATGGGCAGGCGCGTTCCGGTGGAGCTGCGTATTTTTTTGACCGCGGCCGCAATCGTCGACGATATCGGCGCGATCGGCGTGGTCGCCGTTTTTTACTCCACCGATCTGAAACCGGATTATCTGCTGGCGGCTGCCGCCATTGCCGCTTGTCTTGCATGGCTGAACTACGTACGCGTGTATCGAGCCTCGCCGTATTTGCTGTTGGGCGTGCTGTTATGGGCTTGTGTATACGCCGGCGGTGTTCACGCCACTTTGGCCGGCGTCATACTGGCGATGTTTATTCCCACGCGCCCGCCGCCGAATTACCGGGCGTTGACGGCACAGGCCGACGCCATACTTTCGGCCGAAGCGGCCCACGGCGGTGAAGTGTTGCGGCTTGGGCCGTCGGAACCGGCTTTGCGCGCCCTGGACGCCATCCATGACAGGATTGAATCGCCGGCAGACAGGATGCTGCGGCATTTCGGTCCACGCTCAAGCTATGTGGTGTTGCCGCTGTTCGCGCTGGCTAACGCGGGCGTCGTGATGAGCGCCGATGCGCTGGAAAGCCGCCAGCCGCTGATGTTCGCCATTTTTGCCGGCCTTGCCGTCGGCAAGCCGCTGGGTATGGTGTCGGTATCGGCACTGGCGGTCTGGCTGGGTTTGGCCGTTAAACCAAGAGAGTACTCCTGGCAGCAACTGGCGGGGGCCGGTGCGCTGGCCGGCATCGGCTTCACCATGTCCTTGTTCATCGCTTCGCAGGCGTTTCCCGTGGCCGCCGATTTTGCCGCCACCAAAATTGCGGTTTTTGCCGCCTCGATTTTCTCGGTGATCATCGGTACGGCACTGCTCTTGCATGCCGCGCGTAACAGGAGTCACGGCGATGAAACGCCGGGTTGAAGTGCATGAAATGTGAAATGAACGCTGTAACCGCTATGCCCCCTGATGTCGAGGTTGTCATCGTGCCGCGCAGCAGCGACCTTGGCGACGGGTTCAATGTGCAGCGGGCTTTACCGTCGGCGCAACGGCGTATGGTCGGGCCTTTCGTGTTTTTCGACCGCATGGGTCCCCAGCTTTTAACCGGGGGTCAGGGGCTTGATGTGCGGCCTCATCCACACATCGGTCTTGCCACGGTTACCTACCTGTTCGAGGGTGAAATTCTGCACCGTGACAGTCTCGGCAGTGTGCAGCCGATCCGCAGCGGGGCAGTCAACTGGATGACCGCCGGCAGCGGCATCGTACATTCGGAACGAACGCCGCCCGAGCTGCGCGCGGTGGAGACGCGACTGTTCGGCATCCAGTCATGGATCGCGTTGCCTCGCCGTGACGAGGAAACATCGCCGGCTTTCACGCATTACCCCGAAGAGGCGCTGCCGCTGATTGAAGCGGAAGGCAAGCATATCCGGATCATCAGCGGCTCGCTGTACGGCCAGCGCGCACCGGTAAAAACGTTTTCGGAAATGTTTTATGCCGATGCGACCCTCGCGCCGGGCGCGTCGCTGCAGGTGCCGGCTGAACACGAGGAACGCGCGGTTTATATCGTCGAAGGGTCGGTGCAGATCGGGCGCGCGATATTCGATACCGGCAAACTGGTGGTTTTAAAGCCGGGCAAACCGGTCACTTTGCAGGCGCTGTCCATCCGCGCGAGATTGATGCTGCTTGGCGGCGAGCCGTTGGACGGACCGCGCTACATTTGGTGGAATTTTGTTTCCAGTTCACAAGAACGGATAGAACAGGCCAAGTCGGACTGGCATGCAGGCCGTTTCGCCGCGGTGCCGGGCGACACGGAATTCATTCCGTTGCCGGGGTCTGTTCCACCGGCAGTCGATTACCCTTAAGCCAACAATTCGGTTGCAAGGAGGCAACATGACACGAGAAACATACGATGGCCGTTCCAAATCGGCCTGGCCGGAGTTGCCCGGATTCGATGCCTGGCGGGAGAGCTGCACGACGCTGCATATGTGGACACAGGTGGTCGGCAAGATCCGGCTGGAATTGTCACCCTGGATCAATCATTCCTGGGGATCGGCGCTTTACGTAACGACACGCGGTCTTTCGACGTCTCCGATTCCGTACGATTCGGCAACCTTTAATATCGAATTTGACTTTGTCAACCACGCACTGCATATCACCGCATCGTCGGGAGAGGCGCACAGTTTCAGGTTGGAGCCGATGCCGGTCGCGGAGTTTTACCGCAAGACCATGCAGGCGCTGCACAGCCTGGGCATCAAAGTAAAGATTTTCACCCGCCCGGTGGAAGTGGAGGAAGCGATTCCTTTCGAGGAAGACGATCGCCATGCCGACTACGATGCCGGCAACACCAATCGTTTCTGGCAGGCGCTGGTTCAAGCCGACCGCGTGTTCAAAGCGTTTCGCGCGCGCTTTAGAGGCAAAGTGAGCCCCGTGCATTTTTTTTGGGGCGCGTTCGATCTTGCGGTTACGCGATTCTCGGGGCGTACCGCCCCGTTGCATCCGGGCGGGGCACCGAACTGTCCGAACTGGGTGATGCAGGAAGCTTATTCGCATGAAGTCGCCAGCGCCGGATTCTGGCCGGGCGCGGGCCTGGGGGAGGCGGCGTTTTACGCGTATGCTTATCCGGAGCCGGAAGGTTACAGAACCCGTCCCATCAGGCCGGATGCGGCATATTATTCCGATACATTGCACGAATTCATTCTGCCTTACGAAGCCGTGCGTACCGCGGCAATACCCGCACAAACCTTGCTTGAATTCCTCGAGTCGAGCTACGCAAGCGCCGCCGACTTCGCCGATTGGGATCGCCCCGCGCTGGAAATCGATTACGTCGCACAGAAATAGGAGTAGGGTGTGGGTACGGCCCACCAAAGGAAATGGGGCAGGGCTGGGCATGGCCCACTAAATCAGAAATTAAGCAAAGCTCTGAATAGTCCATCCAGGACTTCTTAAGCCCGGAAGCGAAAGATACAGCTTTCGTCTTTCTCACAAAATCAATCGCTTGCAGCGATCGATTTGGAGGCGCTTCCCTGTACCTCACGGAACTCCGACTTGGTCAGCGTTTCCTTAAATAACCGTGGGTGGTGTCCACCCTGCTGGTCAATCCGGGGATTTGCTTCTTTATTGACACACATCAATTCTCCCAATCCTCGCTGTGCCAATATGCCTCTACCGTTTCGATGTCATTGCTGGCAGAGATGGTATGCGTTTCCATGGTACCGGTCTCTCCATGCCGTCGGGTCGACAGGCCTGTTGGGGATTACCGGTATTATGGAACGCTTTTTGTAACGTAAATACTGCCGTGCTTTAGTTGTTCGAGGAATTGAGCAACGGCCGTGATATTCCCGGATAGGGGTAGGGTGGGCACTGCCCACCGTTTTCTTTATTTAAAACACATTGGTGGGCGATGCCCACCCTACGCATTGCAGGTGGGCCATATGATCGACATTCAGGCGTTGCTCGGCGACCAGGCCGATTATCTTTTGAATTACCAGACATCCCGTATTCCCCGCGATATGCTGCACCTGCCCGGCCCCGATTTTGTCGACCGGGTGGTGAAGGAAACGGACCGCTCTCCCAACGTGTTGCGCAATCTACAGACGATTTTCAATACCGGCCGTCTTGCCCGCACGGGTTATCTGTCCGTTTTACCCGTGGACCAGGGCGTCGAGCACTCGGCCGGCGGTTCGTTCGCGCCGAATCCGATATATTTCGATCCGGAGAAGATCGTTGAATTGGCCATCGAAGGCGGGTGCAACGCGGTGGCATCGACGTTGGGCGTGCTCGGCGCGGTCAGTCGCAAGTACGCGCACAAAATTCCGTTCATCGTCAAAATCAACCACAACGAACTGCTCAGTTATCCGAATGTACATGACCAGACGCTGTACGGCTCGGTGGATCAGGCGTTCGACATGGGCGCGGTGGCGGTCGGCGCCACGATTTATTTCGGCTCGCACGAGTCGCGCCGTCAGATCCTGGAAGTCCGCGAGGCGTTCGCGCGCGCGCATGAACTGGGATTGGTGACTGTGTTATGGGCGTACACCCGCAATCCCGATTTTAAAAAGGACGGTGTCGATTACCACACCTCCGCCGATCTTAGCGGTCAGGCGAACCACCTGGCGGCGACCGTCGAGGCGGATATCATCAAGCAAAAAGCGCCCGAAAACAACGGCGGCTATAAAGCGATCGGTCACGGCAAGACGCACCCGTTGGTGTATGAGAAACTGACATCGGATCATCCGATCGACTTGACCCGTTACCAGGTGGCCAACTGCTACATGGGCCGCGCCGGGTTGATCAATTCCGGCGGCGCATCGTTTGGCAAGGACGATTTACAGATCGCCGTACGCACCGCCGTCATTAACAAGCGCGCCGGCGGCATGGGGTTGATCTCCGGCCGCAAGGCCTTCCAGCGGCCGATGACCGAAGGTGTGCAACTGCTCAACGCCATCCAGGACGTGTACCTGTCGAAGTCTGTGACGATTGCTTAAAAAAACCAAAGATCAATCCGCAGATGAACGCAGATTTGCGCTGATTAAATCCAAAAGAAAAGAATGGATAGAATTTAATATCAGAAAGCTTTTCAAGATTTTTTGAGTGAGGAAAAATAAAGCTTTTGTATTTTTAGTTTAATCTCCTCGCCCTAACTCTCTCCCGAAGGGAGAGGGTGCATCTGTGTAAATCTGCGTTTATCTGCGGATAGCGCTTTTAAAAAGGCATCAGCGGCGCCTGGTACATCACCGGCCCGGTCGGCAGGCCGGTTTTCGAACCGCCGGCCGGTTCGAGGCTGACCGCCAGGCCGTTGGCCTCGGCCAGCAGCGCCCGCAGGCCCGGTGGGAGAGTAATAACGGCTTCCTGCCGGTTTACCGGCAGCAGGCCCAACGACATGGGCGGTTTTTCGCCGGGCATCACCGCCCACAGTTCGAAGGCTTTATCCAGTCCGGCGGCGCTGGCGTTGATGGCCTGAAACTTGATCTGTCCGGTCCGGGTGTTGGCGGTGATCATCCACATGGGCTGCGTTTGCTGATCATTCACCACCGCAATGTATTCCGGCATTTTCTCCGGCCGGAAGAACAGGACTGCCGCCAGTATCACAACCAGCGATGTGGTAATCGCGCTCCAGTTCCGCCAGAAGCGCATCCGCTTGACGGCCGGATTCGGCCGTTGCAGGTAATCGATACCCGCTTCGATTTTTCGCCATAATGTTGCGGGAGGGGCGGCAGGTTGCAACGACTCCGCCAGCGGCGCCACCTGAACTTCCCATCTCCAGACGACTGCGCGCACCCACTGGTGGCGGCTCATCAATCGTTCGAACCGCCGCCGCGCCTTGCCTGACAGTGTGCCTAACACAAACTCGGCCGCCAGCCGCTCGATTAATTCGGGGTTATTGTAATTCATTGTTCCAGACACTCCCTTAAACTGATCAGGCCGCGTCTGATCCACGCCTTGATTGTCCCCAACGGATGCTGCAACCGGCGGCTGAGTTCCTGGTGGGTCAGGCCTTCGAAAAACGCCAGGATAATACAGCGCTGTTGCAAGTCCGTCAGTTTGTTCAGGCAGCCCTGCAAGGTGTGCGCCGTCTCGCTTTGGGCCGCTAGGTTAAACGGCCCCGGACCTGTTTCCTGGAGCGTGCCGGCCAGTTCTTCGGTTAAAGGGTCGGTGGGTTTGTGGGCGCGTATCCGATCGATTGCACCATAACGCAGAATACTGATCATCCAGGTCAGCACATTGCCCCGTTCCGCATGGTATTCCGAGGCATGGTGCCAGATCTTGATGTAGGTTTCCTGCAGCAGGTCCTCGGCCCAGTCCGCCCGGTTTAACAGTTGCCGGCTGAAGCCGAACAGGCGGGGCGCGGTAAGTTCATAAAGTCGCTTGAAGGCGGCCCGGTCGCCGCCCGCCGTGTCCTGGATCAGTCGTATTAATTGCTGTTGGTCGTCGCTCATAAGTTGCTGTTTGCGATATCCAGGTTGTTTACACCTTATTCGTAAGTCCGGTCATTTTGGATGCGGGGGGCTACAAAAAATTGTTGCATCCAAAATCCGGTTTGCTCCGTAACTCTTGGCAGGTATTTCCTTCCAGCTGGAAGGTTTTGATTGTTTATAACGCTCAATACTAGCACTATATTTTTTGATTTTGATACTGAAGATGCCTGGTTATACTCCTGCCAGGCCAAAAAGGGGTCGAATATGAGAGCAGCGCGGATTTTTTCGATTTGGTTATTAGTGGTTGCAGCCGGCGTTCAGGCCCAGTCGGCCGCCGTAGTTGAAGGTTTGCAGTTGCCGGCCTGGGTAAACAGGGAAGGCTCGCAGGTGGCCGTCAAACCCGGCATGGAGCTGACGGCCGGTGACCGGATCGGAACCGGCGGCAACGGCCGCTTGCTGATTCGTCTGTCGGAAGGCAGTCATGTCAAGCTGGGCGAAAATGTCAGTTTTGAAGTCAAAGAACTGCGGGACGGCGGCAGCGCCGATGATCCGTTCAGAGGTGTCTGGGCGGTTTTACGGGGAGCGTTTCGCTTTACAACCTCGGCATCGGGCGCGAACAGGAAACGCAACATCGATATCGGCGTCGGTACCGCCACAATGGGCATCCGCGGAACGGATGTTTGGGGCAAGTCCAATAATGAACAGGATTTGATCTGCCTGATCGAGGGGCAAATTGAAGTGACGCGCGAGGGCGATGCGCCCCTTGCAATGACCGATCCGTTAACCGTTTATACCGCACCGCGTAAGGCCGCGCCGAATCCTATTATGCCCGCCGTGATGGAAGAGCTGGGTAAGTGGGCGCAGGAAACGGAGCTGTCGCCCGGACAGGGCGTGTTACGTGAAGACGGTGCATACATAGTTTATCTGTTGTCCACTCGCAATGTGGATGACGCCCAGCGGGTGCGGCAGCGTTATCAAGCCGCCGGTTATCCTGCGGAAGTCTCGTCCCATCAGGTAAACGGCACCGACTGGAACCGACTGGGTGTCACCGGATTTGTCAGTTTCAATGATGCGCGGACATTTGCCCGGCGCATGGAAGGCGTGCTTGAAACGCGCGGCGCCTGGGTTGCGCGCATGTAGTTGCCCAACTGTCGGGAAAGCAGACCACGCCTGTCGAATTGATATTTCACTCAGTGCAGTCTTCACGCTCACCATCACTCGAAAATCTCAGCCTGAAACTTTGAACCAAAACTGCTCCCGGGAGGTACCAACGATCCTGGGAGCGATGTTTTGGTGAAATAAACTGCGGAAACGAAAGTTTCCGTTGTTATCAAAAAAATCGGGAACCTTTTGTCGATTAATTGCATCTTGCGGTTATGAACTCCGGATCCGAGCAACTTGTCAGCGCATTGCGCGTAACCGACCGTTCCGTAACCACGCTGACCGACAGGGAAGTCGTGGACAACATACTCAACGGTGATAAACACCTGTTTGAATTACTGATGCGCCGGCACAACCGGCGGATGTTTCGCCTGGCGCGCAGCATACTCAAGGATAGCATGGAAGCCGAAGACGTGTTGCAGGAGGGGTATATGCTCGCTTATACCAAGCTGCAGACGTTCAAAGGCGCGGCCAGCGCCGGAGGCTGGCTCGCGAGAATCATCGTTAACGAAGCTTTGGGAAGACTGCGGCGTCGACATATTCATACATTGGACTCATTGGACAACGGCATCGATTTGGAGAATATGAACGTCACTCTGGAAAATCCCGAACAACTCGTCAATGGCCATGAAACCCTGTGGATGATCGAGTCGGCTATTGACCGGTTGCCGAAGTGCTACCGCATGGTATTCGTGCTGCGCGCGGTGGAACAGTTGAGTGTCAACGAGACGGCCGAATACCTGGACATCCCGCCGGCGACGGTGAAAAGCCGTTTTCACCGTGCAAGATCGATTCTGCAAAACCGGTTGCTTAAACAGGTGGATGAACTTACTCAGGACGTTTTTACCTTCGGCGGCAGTCGATGCGATCGAATTGTCGTAGCGGTTTACAGGCGGCTTGCCGGAACGGCGGGCCAGAATCACCAGGTATAAATCATAAGGAGAAAGAAAGATGGAAATCGTCCGGCGCAAATCCTCGAAAGTCTTCGTTTATATAGTCTTGTTTATGCTGTTCGGCGCGACTATGAACGCCGGTGCGGGCGGTTCGCACGACCGGTCCAAAATCTCGCGGTTTGACAAGCATGATTGGCGCAATGCGTTCCATGACTGGCGCGACAAGGGCAATAAAAACAAATCGAGCAATGATCGCCGCGACGTTGCCGATTCGAATGCCGCCAGACTGGTGAAAGAGGGCCGGGAAATATTCCGTTTTGATACGTTCGGAGACGAGGATTTCTGGGGCGGACAACTCAGGTTGCATGAGGCCATTCTCGGCGAGGCCAACGGCGGGGTCGGGCCGGGTGTCAGCCCCGAAACCGCGCTGGCGGTGGGACTTAAGGTTGACGTCGAGGCGTTGCCGCGTTCGTTGCAGTCGCAACTGCGCCGCGGGCGGGTGGATCTGACCGATCCGGCGGTGACGGTCGAACTGTTGAGGTTGAATGCCGTGGTCGGCGTGCAGGGCATATTCGACGACTCCCAAAATCTGACCTCCATCGGCATTACCTGCGCGCTTTGCCACAGCACTGTCGACAACTCGTTTACGACAGGGATCGGCAGGCGGCTTGACGGCTGGGCCAACCGTGATTTAAATGTGGGCGCAATCATTGCCCTGGCGCCCAATCTGTCGCCGTTCAGCACGCTACTGGGCGTGGACGCAAACACGGTGCGTACCGTATTGAACAGTTGGGGACCGGGCAAGTTTGATGCGTCACTCCTGCTGGACGGAAAGGCGTTTCGCCCGGACGGCGAATCGGCGGCGGTGCTGTTGCCGCCCGCGTTCGGCCTGGCCGGCGTCAACCTGCACACCTGGACCGGCTGGGGCTCGGTCAGTCATTGGAATGCGCTGGTTGCGAATCTGGAAATGCAAGGTAAAGGCACTCTCTACGACCCGCGTCTCAATGATCCGGATAAGTTTCCCATCGCCGCCGCGAACGGCTTCGGCAATGTGCGCAACGACCCGGATCTGGTGACGTCCAAGCTT
>DASVCP010000328.1:0-3754 GCA_036381555.1 Gammaproteobacteria bacterium | reverse complement strand
CAGGGTTTCGACGCCGAATGGTCGGTGTCGCATTTCGCCACCAATACCGCCGAAGCCTTCAAGTCCTGCGCGGAAGGGCAGTGCGCTGACTTCGAAAACAACCGGCTCGGCGTGTCTTTTCTGCAGCCGGTGGACGTCTACAGTTTGACCGACAAGGCGATCAAGTACGGCTTTCTGTTCATCGGCCTGACATTCGCCGTGTTCTTCCTGTTCGAGATCCTGAAAAAACTGGCGATACATCCGGTGCAGTACGGTCTGGTGGGTCTGGCGCTGGCGGTGTTCTACCAACTGTTGATCTCGTTGTCCGAGCACATGCTGTTCGACTTTGCCTACCTGATCGCGGCCGCGGCCAGCATCGCGCTGATCACCTTTTATGTCTGCTACGTGCTGCGCAGTGTTGCCCGGGGCATCGGCTTCGGCGCCATGCTGTCGCTGCTGTACGGCATGCTGCTGATGATTTTGAAATCCGAGGATCATTCCCTGCTGATGGGCTCGCTGCTGGTGTTCGGCGCGCTGTCGGCGGCGATGTATCTGACGCGCAAGGTGGACTGGTACGGGCTGTCTTCCAATACGTCCGGGTGACAGGGAGGCTGTTCCGCGAACGGGGACTCATGCATGAGTTCCCGTTCGCGGAAATCTCCGTTTAAGAATCGGGTGGCCGGGCCGAAAAATAATGATGAATCCGGTAAAAAACACATGGATTTGTTCTAAGCTCTTCATGTACAGGCTTTTTGCGTGCAGCCGGCCGGCTGAGACTATGGAGGATTTATGATTACCTTTCAGCATATTCTGTTCGATTCCCTGGTGGTCTTGTTTTTTGTCATGGGTATTGTCGCCGCCGCCGTGGGTGTGGGGCTGGTCGTGCGCAGCGAAAAGATGTTCCGTTTATTTTCGGTTATGAACCGCTACGTCTCGACGCGTAAAAGCCTGAAGCCGGTATCCGTGCCGCACGATATCGGCCCGGTGGTGCAGCGCTACCGGTGGTGGTTTACGCTGCTCATTCTTGCCGGCGCCGTTTACTCGCTGTACGGCTTGATCGCGAATTTCGATACCATGACGATCGCCGCCGTGGTTATGCCTGCCGCCGAAACCGATGTTCCGTATGCGTTTGCAATCTCGGTCGTTGAGGGGTTGCGGTGGTTTATGGTGGTCATGAGCGTGATTGCTTTGGCGGTTGGCGTCATGCTCGGCTTTTTTCCCGGCGCGCTGGGCAGGATTGAAGCGAGCGCCAACCGCTGGTATTCGGTCCGCAAAGCCGTTTCCGGGGCCGACAACATGTACCTGACTCTCGATCAATGGGTCGAGGCTTTTCCCCGCGCCGCCGGCCTGGCCATTACCCTGGGCGCGTTGATTGTCATTGTGAGTTCAGGGGTTACGTTATTCAGGTAGGATGTGTAGTGAGTATGTGGTAGTCGGCGAACTTGAATTTCCCAGGTTTCCCTTTACGCTCACTACTCACTACTCACTACTCACTACTCACTACTCACTACTCGCTACTTCAACGATTTTCGCCAGTTTCTGAATGGCTTTTAACGATTGGGTCGACCAGGGAATTGCGCAGTTGATGCGAATGTAGTGCGTGTAATCCTTGTGGCTGGCCGAGAATATCGGGCCCGGCGCCACGCTGATCGACTGTTCGAGCGCCTTGTGTTGCACCAGACGGGAATCGGTTTTGCCCGGCAGTTGCACCCACAAAATGAAGCCGCCGGCGGGACTGCTGACCCGGGTGCCCTCGGGGAAGTGCGCCAGTATGGCGCCGGCGTATTGTGCGGTGAGCGTGCGGTATTCCCGCCGTATGCGGCGGACATGTCTTTCGTAGTGGCCGCCGGCCAGGTAGAGCGCGAGCGCGTCTTCTGCCAGCGACGTGACTCCCGTGGTCCGGACCGCTTTCTGCAGGGTGAGGGCCCCGGCATGTTTTTTCGAACAGGCGTAGCCGACACGCAGCGCGGGACTGATGGTTTTGGAGAACGATCCGCAGAGCACCACGGTGTCCGAGGTATCGAACGCTTTCAACGGCAATGGCCGCATGGCGCTGAAGTTGAGATCGCCGTAGATATCGTCTTCGATAATCGTCACACCGGCGGTTTTCGCCAGCTGCACCAGCGCTTGTTTGTCTTCGTCCGTGACCAGCGTTCCCAGCGGGTTGGAAAAGTTGGCGACGGTGACCAGCGCTTTAAGACTGCCGGACGATTTTTTCAATGCCTCCCGGAAACGTTCCGGTGTCAGTCCGCGGTCCGGGTCCAGCGGTATTTCCAGGATTTTATACCCCAGCAGCTTTAACAGTTGCAGCACGCCGTAGTAGGCCGGCGTTTCCACGGCGACAATATCGCCCGGCCTGGCGACCACGCTCAGCGCCAGGCCGATGGACTCGATCGCCCCGCCGGAGGTGACCATGCCGTCCATGTCCAGTTTCAGTCCGTGGCGCGCGTAGTGCCTGGCGATTTCCGTCCGCAGCGACTCGGTACCGGGCGGAAAACGATACTCCGAGATCAGCGCGGGTTCGTCGCGCAGCGCCTGGTTAATGCAGCGGTTCAGGGCTTTGACCGGGAAGAAATCCGGTAACGGCGCGGCGGCGCCGAACGGAAAGATGCGCGGGTTGTGGACGGCCTGGCGCAGCGCTTGGATAAGATCCTCGGGATTCAGGCTGGCCGGGGCGGCGAAGGTCGCCGAGGATTTGTGGATTTTCAACGGCGGCGATTGAACGTTGGCGACGTAAATTCCGGACCGGGCGCGCGCTTCCACCAGTCCGCGATCCTTGAGCAACTCGTAGGCTTCAACCACGGTGGCGGGGCTGGCTTGCTCCTGCATGCTCAGTTCGCGGATCGACGGCAGTTTCTCGCCGGACAACAACACGCCGGTGCGGATTCTTTGTTCGATTTTATGCGCCAGGGTTTCGTAGCGGTTCATGTGAGTATCTTATCTGTACTGGTAATTTTTTATTTTATCTGTATCTGTATTGGTTTGGCAATTTTCATTATTCTGCGCGCCATGAACCTTTTACTTGCGATAGTGTGCGTGGTGCTGTTCAGCCTGACGGTGCCGTTTACCCGCCTGGCGGCCCTGGAGGCCGCGCCGGAAGTGGTGACGTTGTTACGCCTGATCGGCGCCGGTGTCGTGTGCCTGCTGCTGGCGTTGCGCGACGGCTGGATTCCGCCGCGAAACGTCTGGCCGCAGTTGCTGTTCACCTCGTTCGGCGCGGTGGCCGGTTTCGCCACCTTGATGGCGTTTGCAATGCGCGAAGTTCCCGGCAGTCACGGCGCGATCGCGCTGGCGGCGTTGCCGGCGGTGACCGCGGCTTACGCGTCATTGCGTGACCGCCGCAATCCGGGCATGTTGTTCTGGCTGTTCGCATTGGCCGGTACGGTGTTGAGTTTCGGATTCTTTTTTACCCTGTCGGCCGATTCGCTGGTGGCCGGCGATGCGCTGTTGGGGTTGGCGGTCATTGCGGGCGCGTTCGGTTATGTTGAAGGCGGGCGTCTCAGTCGCTTACACGGCGGGCGTCGGGTGATGAGCTGGGCGGTGCTGTTGACCTTGCCGATTGCGGTGCCGCTGGCGTTGTTATGGTTTCCGGAAGCGATCTTCCGGGCCGATGCGTTCAGCCTGTCCGGATGGTTCGCGATTGCGTATTTGGCGTTGGTCAGCCAGTCCACCGGCATGTTCTTGTGGTACCGGGTGCTGGCGCGCGGGCCGATGGAAAAAGTCGCGCTGGCCCAGTTGCTGCAACCGTTTTTCACCCTGCTGGCGTCGATTTACC
>DASVCP010000327.1:0-2926 GCA_036381555.1 Gammaproteobacteria bacterium | reverse complement strand
GCAGGGTTTCCTTGATATCGATGACGCTGAGTGCGATCAATGCCCAAGTGAGTATCAGGGCGGCCGGCAACCGCCAATCCAGGCCGAAATGAACGGCAACCCAGACAGATAGTACGCCCGTAATTAATTCCACCGCCGGATACTGGAGTGAAATCCTGATTTTGCATTCGGAGCAGCGTCCCTTGAGCAGCAGGTAACTGAGCACCGGAATGTTTTCCCAGGCCTTGATTTTATGGCCGCAGTTCCGGCAGCGCGACCGGGGAACGGTCAGGTTGAACTTTTCCGGAGATGGCAGTTTTGTGGACGTTCCGGCCAGTTCCTCGCACTGTTCCCGCCACTCGCGTTCCATCATGACGGGCAGGCGGTATATCACCACATTGAGAAAACTGCCGGTAATCAGACCCAGCAACAGAATGCTGACATACAGCATAGCGGGATACTGCACATAGACAGACACGAGGTTATTGAGAAACTCGTTCATTATCGCTTTTTGTTAAGGATAGGGTAATCGGCGAATTGCTGATGTTTTAGACGGCTCCGCCCAACTTGAAAATGGGCAGGTACATGGCGACCACCAGTCCGCCGACCACAATGCCCAGGAATGCCATGATCATCGGCTCGAGCAGGCTGCTCATGGCATCGACGGCATTGTCGACTTCCTGCTCATAAAAATCCGCGACTTTGTTTAACATCGAGTCCAGCGAGCCGGATTCTTCACCGATAGCGATCATTTGCACTACCATGTTGGGAAACAATCCGGTCCTACGCATGGAAGTTTGCAACTGTTCACCGGTTGAAGTCTCGTCTTTCATGCGCAGAATTGCGTCTGAGAAAAGCAGGTTACCCGAAGCGCCGGCGACTGAGACCATGGCCTCGACCATGGGCACGCCCGCGGCAAACATGGTGGCGAGAGTCCGTGCAAAACGGGCGATGGACGCTTTTGTCATGATATCGCCTACTACCGGCGCCTTCAGGGAGAGACGGTCGAGCACATAGCGGAATTTGAGGGAAGTTCTTTTCAAATAAAAGAAGGCCCATAATGTGGCCACGATAATCATTAATGCAATAAACCACTTGGCTTGTAGCCAGCGCGACATATTAATCACAATTTGCGTGAATATGGGCAGGTCGGCGCCAAAATTCTTAAACACTTCCTCGAATTGCGGCACTACGAACAGCAGCAGGATGGTGGTGACGATGATTGCGACGACAATCACCGCTGTAGGATAAAATAAGGCTTTCTTGATTTTTGCCTTTAACTCTTCGGTTTTTTCCTTGTAAGTTGCGATTTTGTCCAGCAGCGTTTCCAGTGTGCCGGATTGTTCACCGGCATTGACCAGACTCACAAACAGATCGTCGAAATACTTGGGGTGCTTGGCCATTGCCTGGGCGAGCGTGGTACCGCCCTCGACATCGTTCTTGACGCCGAGGATCAAATCCTGCATGGCGGGTTTTTCGTGACCCCGGCCGACGATTTCAAATGCCTGTACCAGAGGTACACCGGAAGACATCATGGTGGCCAATTGCCGGGCGAATATTGCTATATCCTTCGGGATGATTTTTTTGCCGGACCCGCCGAATAACGATTTGGGTTTCTTCTTGACCTTAAGCGGGGTAATGCCCTGTTTTCTCAGCGCGGCCTTGACCAGATCGACATTAAAGCCCTCCATTTCGCCTTTGATGCGCGCGCCTCTTTTGTCAGTGCCTTCATAGAGAAAATAAACTTTTTCACGAGCGGCCTGAGCCATAATGTAACCTCTTGAAACTAATCCTTGGTGACGCGATTCGCTTCGACCAGGCTGGTTAAGCCTGCCATGGCTTTCTTCAGCGCCGACCGGCGCAAATCGTCGACGCCTTCCTTGCGGGCCTGATCGGCGATCTGTATCGCGTTGCCGCCCGACATGATAATTCGCCCGATTTCTTCGGAAATTTTCATCACCTGATATATTCCGACACGGCCCTTGTAGCCTTCCGTGCATTTATCGCAGCCGACGGCCTTGTAAATTTTCAGGTCGGGCAGATCCGCTTCGGTGAAACCCTCCTGGAGCAGGGCTTCTTTCGGAATATTGTCCAGGGTCTTGCAGTGTTCGCACAGACGGCGGGCCAGCCGTTGGGCGATAATCAGCGATACCGCCGAGGCGATATTGAACGGCGCCACGCCCATATTGACCAGGCGGGAGAGCGTCTGCGGGGCGTCGTTGGTATGCAACGTGGATAGAACCAGGTGACCGGTCTGGGCCGCTTTAATGGCGATGTTGGCGGTTTCCAGGTCGCGAATCTCACCCACCATGATCACGTCAGGGTCCTGCCGCAAAAAAGCGCGCAGCGCGGAGGCGAAATCCAAACCGGCTTTGGGGTTGACGTTAACCTGGTTGACGCCGGGCATGTTGATTTCGGCCGGGTCTTCGGCGGTCGATATGTTTCGGTCGATCGTGTTCAGAATGTTCAACCCGGTATACAAGGATACCGTCTTACCGCTGCCCGTGGGGCCGGTCACCAGGATCATGCCGTAAGGGTTGCTCAAAGCCTTCAAATAGGCCTGTTTCTGCACTTCTTCGTAACCCAGCGCGTCGATGCCCAGCTTGGCGCTGGACGGATCCAGGATACGCAACACGACTTTTTCGCCGAACAGGGTGGGCAGGGTATTGACGCGGAAATCGATGGCGCGTTTCTTGGATACTTTCAGTTTTATGCGTCCGTCCTGGGGGATGCGTCGTTCGGAAATGTCCATGCGGGACATAACCTTGATGCGGGCGGTAATGCGGTTGGCCATATTGACGGGCGGTTTGGCGATTTCCTGGAGTACCCCGTCAATCCGGAACCGGATGCGCAGGAAATGCTCGTACGGCTCGACGTGGATATCGGAAGCGCCTTTATTGATGGCATCCAGGAGCACTTTATTGACAAAGCGGACGACGGGGGTATC
>DASVCP010000326.1:0-12898 GCA_036381555.1 Gammaproteobacteria bacterium | reverse complement strand
AATCGCCTTCCTGCCCCAGGCAATCAAGGCCGTCAGAACGCGGGATACATCCTCGCTGTCGCTGGCCATGTATGTCATTTTTACGTTGGGCGTGGGTCTGTGGCTGGCCTACGGCATCCTGAAACAGGATGTTGCGATCATTGCCGCCAATGTTGTCACCTTTGTATTCGCTTTTCTGATCTTATGCATCAAGTTAATCAACGAGCTTAAGCCGGCGGCGCCATACGGCACTCCAGCCACGACAAAGGAAAACCCGGAAGAGCCCGGTTAATATGGCCCGTTATTCGGTTATTAATGACTGCGCCGATTTAATGTTTCTTATCGCTCTTAACGTCGACTTCGCTGTTGTCGGCAACCGCGGTGTCATCGGCCAGCGCTTTAAACAGCATCGGCAGAGAAAAGTCGTAGCCCTTTATCTCGGGGTTTAACGCCTTGGAAAAACGGGTGAAGTCGATACTGTCCCAGTCCATCCCTTCCGCCAGTCGCGCATACTGCTCGATGTTCCCGGTTGTAATCGCATACATCGACGACTCGAAACTCGTGCCAAGTTCACGGGCAAAGTCGATGCCCTTGTGATAATCGTACAGCAATACCAATGCCCAGGCGCCTTCAAGCACGTGACCGCCCACGCTGGCGGTCAGCCTGTGCTTTTCAATGTCGCGCAGATTCTCGTTATTCCAGTCAAATCCGCCAATAACGATGTCTTCACCCACTTTTCTGCCGGCCCTTTCGGCCGCTTCGGCGGCGCCCTGCGCCATGAGATCGCTGGCGGCCCAAACTACCGCGGTGTCGGGGAACTCTTCGAGCAGCCGCTGCGTCTCCCGGTAAGCCGTGTCTTTCTGCCAGCCCGCCAACACCACTTCCTGTAAAACGGCGTCCTGGTTCCCGTCAATCCGCGTCTTCAGTCCATTCAGACGGTTCGTCGCCGTCGCGTCTTCCATATTGCCGCTCAACGCGATCAGCCTCACCCTGCCGCCGGCACTCGCCAATTTCCGTTGCCGGGCTTCCTTGATCAGGATATCAGCCAGCAAATAGCTGGCCTGGAAATTGTTGGGGCTCATCTGGCCCAGCCATCCGCTCAGCTTATCCCGGGGTGTACCCGCGGGGAATTCCGTGTTCGCACCCACCGGCGAATTGATAACAAAGGTTTTAATGGCCAGTTCCTCGGCCTCCTGAAGGTGGTATTTGGCTGCCCCGGGCCAGTTACCTGTCACGAAGTAATTGGGCTTATGATTTTTCATCATCTTGTAACCGTGGCGCCTGGCGTACATCGGCATGCTGCGCCCGGAGAACTCGACCACCAGTTCAATATTGAGGTCGCTGGCCGCCGCCTGCATCGCTTTGTAAACCTGGGAGAAAAAAGGATCGTCCCGATCACTGGGTACGACAAACCCTACCTTGAACAACGGCTCGGCCCATGCCGCTCCACCGCCTAATAACAACAGCAGCCCCAGCGCCACTCCAGGGCTATACGCCTTTTTTTGTATTGTTTTTGCTTTCATTCTTTATGCCGTCCGGTTAAGAGAGGGACCCGGCGCTGCCGTCCTTAACTTTAACTTTTTATAGCATTAGAAATGCTTTAACGGCAAAACCGGCAAAATCTTGAATGACATAATCTTTCGTTTATGCGAATAATCCCGCTTTTTTCATTTAAAAAAGCAATTAAGTTTCTGTATACCCGGTCTTTAGGTGATTTATTTTTTTAGCAAGATTAAGACAACCGCGAACCTCCATCGCAATAAAAAAGACGCCTGCGCTGAAGTACATAAACATTAACAGCCATACAACCCATGGAATGGGACCGGAAAAGGGCACAACCTGCGTCGTGGAAACCGGTCTGGTCATCGCAAACAGCAATGCGATTTCACCGAGACTCCAGCTGTCCACCGACAAGCGTCCCATCAGGCCCGGCAGCAACAAACCGAAAGGCGTCGGCCAGGCCACGGCCACGGTCTCCAGTGTCAGTACGGCGGCATGATCGATCCTGCCGACCGCCTTGGCCGCGCCAATGCCGAACGCCGAGGCGGCCGAGCCGAACTCGAACAACACCGGGCCGGAATCGACGTCCATGTACTTTCGCCCCGATCCTCGCGGCAACTCCGTGAAACCGGCCACCCAGCGATTCTCCTTCCAGAAGTACGTTTCATGCGCCCGGTACCATCGGCCGGCGACGTCGATGTCCAGTTCCGCGGCAAAAATAATGATTGCCGAATTGCCGCTTCCGCGCGGGTTCTGCACGATCGTGCCCGCACGGCAATTCGCCTGGAAAGCCGGCAAACCCAGCGGGGATGCCAAGGGGCTCTCCAGCACGGCCAGCAATCCGTCGGCCAGTTCCCCGGGGCCGGCGTCCTGATCGAGCCGCGCCGCCCGCCGCATCGCCGCCACCGACCATAGCACGTCATTCGGGTAACATTCACCCGGGTAATCGTCCAGCAGTTTCCACGGCGCCGCGTCGAGTTCCCGCGCCAATCCCAACCGCTGCACCCTCAGCAATTCCCGGTGCCGCGTATCGCCGCTCATCTCCTGGTAAGCGGACAGTCCCAAGATCAGCAGCATTCTGTAAAACACATTCTCTTCATGCAGATAATCGTGCCCCCACCGGGTCCGCACCCAGGTGGCCGTATCCGGCGAGACGATGATTTGCGCGGCCTTGTCAACCGCGTCCCGAATCGCCGGCTGTTTGATATCCAGCCTGCCCTGCTTCCACAGGTCGTTGGCGGCCACCAGAAAAAACATGGAACCGAACATCGGCCATTCCGTCGCGGGGACATCGTCATGCTCCACCGATTTTGCGTAGCCGCTGTCGAGGTAGTCATCCGCCCAGGATGCATAACGGCCGGCGGCCGATTCGAACCAGCCTGGCACCAGGCGGCTTTGACCGGTCGCCTTCAGTTCCGGATCGAATATCAGGGCGCCGATCACAAACGCCGGATAGATGAAAAACATCAGCGCCAACGGAATCGCCAGCGCTGCAACCGAGAAGTGCAGCCATAATTTCAAATTCGATCGATTTCGGAAAAAAAGCAGCTCCGGGTTCATATTCAAAAAGCCGGTTTCTTGAATTCGAAAGCGGCCATTTGCGTAGGTGCGCCAAGCACTTCGTCTTCCTCACCGATTGAAGAAAACTCAACCTTACAATAGTCGTTCCTTTCCGCCACACCGGTCGCCCACTCCCGGAATTCCCGCCGTGTCCACTCGAAACGATGGTCCGGATGACGAAACTTCCCGGGCTCCATATTTCCGAATCTGGCGTTGTATTCCCTGTTAGGCGTGGTAATGATTACCAGCCCAGGACGGGTATAGCCGAACAAGACCTTTTCGAAAGCATCCAGGCGATCCGGTTCCAAATGCTCAACAACCTCAACACAAACCGCAGCGTCGTAACCTCGAATGCGCGAGTCCCGGTAAATCAGCGAGCCGTGTAGAAGTTTTATACGTTCACGCTGTTTGTCCGGGAGTTGATCCAATCGCAGGCGCTGCCCGGCGTAATCCAACGCCCGGCTGCTGACATCCACGCCGACGATTTCGTCAAATGTCCTTTCGTTTAAAAGCCGCTTGAGTAATCTGCCTTCTCCGCAACCTAAGTCAACCACACGTTTGGCATTATGCGCTTTTAAAACATCCAGCACTTTTCCGTACCGGAGTTCGTTCAGGTTCAGCGGTTTTTCAAATTGTTCCTCTCCGCTTTCGCCGCTCTCTTCCGTATCCACAACCTCTTCATCGGGAATCAGAGCGGCCTCGGCCATCTTTGTCAGACTTGACTGGAATTTCAGGTAGCGTGCGGTAATCAATTCGCGTTTCGGATGAGCTTTCAACCATCCCTCTCCGCGCTTGAGCAACTTTTCGACTTCATCGACACCCACCCAGTAGTGCTTGTCTTTATCCAGCACCGGAATCAGCACATATAAATGACTCAAAGCATCCCGCAACCGAGCCTTGGTCTTTAAAGCAACATCGAAATAGTGGCTGTCACCCCACTCCGGATAAGCGGGATCGAGCGGATAAGCCTGGGCGATCACTTCGTAACCCAGCGGCTCAAACAAATCCCGCAACAACCCGGCACCTCCACGCGCGGGTAACGCGGTCATATTAAACTCCAGCGGTATCTCGCAGTCGGACAATTCCTGTCGCCCCTTGCTGCGTCCCGACATCGCCGTACCGAATACTTTGGCCAGCGCCACGCTCATGAACGACGAAACGACGTAAGGCCGGTCGTTGATGTAGTGCTCGATCATCCGCGGACCTCCTCTGCCTCGGAATGACTGCACCAGTTCATGAGGATCAATATCCAACATCAAAGCAGCGGTGCATTTTTCACCGCCGACTTCCGGATAGAACACGTGTGCCCTGCCGAATGACAAATCAAAAACCTGATGCTTGTCGGGATGCTTATGCAGCAAGTATCCAAGATCGGATGCGGGCTGGTGAGTTGTGGTAATTGTCAGCAACATGATTACTTCCTATAGCCTCGGATCGACAGGTTCGCTTTCCAGCGCCAGCACGCCCAATGCGCATTCATGAATATGCTGCAACGGGCGCCTGTCGACAAACCGCGTCAGCGCTTCGATACCCAGCATGTATTCCTTGACTGCCAGTCGCCGCTTTCCCGACAAGTTACGCCTGCGCAAACGCTCCAGATTTGACGGCATATCATAATCCATACCGTAAATAATTCTCAGATAAGAAGGTCCGCGGCATTTGATTGCCGGCTGCAATAAGCCCTTCTTACCGCTTGTCTCGAATAATTTCGGTTTCACCACCATTCCTTCACCACCCCGGCCGGTCAGCTCTGTCCACCAGTTAATCGCCGACTGCACGCTCTTTTCATCGTAAAGATCGACCAGCCTGTACGAGGTACCTATTAACCAATCCGAACCGGACTCGACCAATCTTGTGAGCATCTGCATATGCCAAAGGTGATCTTTGTCGGTATGCACAGCGCCTTCGCTGGCCATGATATGAAAAGGCGCCAACCTGACGTCATCTAATGATGTCACCGGCCAGCAATAAGGACGATAAGCATCGACGAATTTATGCGCACACTGCAAGCGCGTCTCAATCTGGCTCTCCAGCCCATTGAAACCGATGCCTCTCACGCGGGCTTTTTCCAACACCTCCCGTACACTGCTCAACGCATTCGTCGCTGCACAGCCGGTCGCCGCATATTGCTGCCGTATCAGCTCCATCGCCTTAAATGACCAGGGCATCAACTCACAGTCCAGCGTCAGCCACTCGGTATCGAGATCCCGCCACAAGCCGGCATTGTCAATCGCCCGTTGCAAGCCGGTTAAAAACTCATTCTCGAGCATGGCATCGTTAAAAAAACGCCTGCCGGTGCGCGTGTAGCAAATACCGGATTCACCGGAGCCAATTCGAAAGCGTTTTTGTGCAGCTTCCCGACTTTTGCAGACATGAACAATGCAGCGTGACCCCATGTGCTTTTCTTCGCAGACCACTTCCCGCACTCCATTGTTGCGGTAATAGGCAAATGCTTCTTCCGGATGTTCCAGATATTCATTCCTGTTGCTGGTCTCAGGCGGTGACATGGTGGGCGGCAGATAAGTCAGCCAACGGGGATTCACACCAAAACGACTGAAAACTTCCATTGCCGCAAGCGTATTGCCTTCGCGGATAATGACGGTGGAGCCAAACCGCGTGGAGATATGATGCTTGCCCAGCACGTCTTCGATACTCAACACATCTTCGAACGACTTGTTTTCCCCGGACGACACGGGCGAGGCCGGCGCAAAGCGTTCATAATAAACCTTTGCCGCCTGTACACTGATCAATTCCTTCTCCGGATACCTTAGCGCGGTCAGCTTACCGCCGAAAACGCAACCGGTATCGATGCAAATCGTGTTGTTGATAAACTCGGCTTCCGGCACCGGCGTGTGTCCGTACACCACCAGCGCCGCGCCACGATAATCCTGTGCCCACGGATAGCGAACCGGAAATCCGAACTCGTCGGTCTCGCCGGTCGTTTCGCCGTACAGGGCGAAAGCCCGTACCTTGCCCGAACCACGCCCCTGGTATTCCTCCTTCATCCCGGCATGCGCGACCACCAACCGGCCTTCGTCAAGCACGAAGTGACTGATCAACCCGTCGATAAACGCCTTAACGCGTTCGATGAATGCCGGCGGTTCGGGCTCCAACTGTTGCAGGGTTTCGGCCAGACCGTGACTGATTTTGACGTTCCCTCCGGTCAGTTTTTTATACAGCTTAGCCTCGTGATTACCGGGCACGCACAATGCGACCCCGTCCTCGACCATGTCCATCGCCAGCCGCAGACATTCGTGGCTGGCCGGTCCGCGGTCGACCAGGTCGCCGACGAAGAAAGCCTTGCGCCCCTTCGGCGGCGTGACCGTGTACTGAAAGGCCTCATCGCCCTTGCCTTTTTTTTCAATCCGGTAACCGAGCTTCTCCAACAGTTGCGTCAATTCGTCGAAGCAACCGTGCACGTCGCCAATGATATCGAACGGCCCGTGCTCGCTCCGCCTGTCGGTCCACATCGGCTGACGGGAAACCTCCACCTCGTCGATCTCTTGGGGACTGGCCAACTCGTACACATAGCGAAACCCTTCACGCTTTAGCTGCCTGATCGAACGCCGCACTTCCCGGCAATGATTACGAACGACGTGCGGCCCGAAATTGCGCTCGGGCCGTTTTTGATTACGCTCATGGCACAACGCTTCCGGCATGTTCAGGACGATGGCCACCGGCATTACGTGGTAGTCCTTGGCCAGGCGCAGATAGCTTTTCCGGTCATCCGCCCGCACGTTGGTGGCATCAACCACCGTCAGCCGCCCCCGCTTCAGCCGTTTCTCGACGATGGCGTGCAGCACATCGAACGCATCCGCGGTCGCCGACTGGTCGGTCTCGTCGTCGCTGACCAGTCCGCGGCAATAGTCGGAAGAGATCACCTCGGTCGGCCGGAAATGCCGCGCGGCGAAACTCGATTTGCCGCTGCCGGACGCGCCGACCAACAGCACCAGGGACAGTTCGGGGAGTTTGATTTGCATGTTTCGACTAATCTCTTTTTCGACTGCTCGGACTTTTCGTTGTTTAAATCCCGTTCATTATAGTGCGGCCTTTCGAGATAACCACATGTAATTCCAGATTACTCTTGTTATTTATAAGTCGGCGATCATTATCTCTTCGCCAATCGATATTGCTCGACATGCCAGCCAAAAAACCGGGCCGGGAACGTCTCATCACAGACAAACCTCTGGAAAAATCGTTCATACACGATTAACATACTCCGATAACAACATACGTACGGGCTATCAATATGACTCAGGACGAGGCTCTCGATCTCCTTAAACTCGGCGAAAATGTTTTTCTCACCGGCGCGGCGGGCGCCGGCAAAACATGGCTGTTGAACGGTTACATCCGCTATCTGCGCGAATATAAAGTCGGAATCGCGATAACGGCTTCCACCGGCATCGCCGCAACCCACTTGAACGGCAGAACGCTGCATTCATGGTCGGGTATCGGCGTGCTCGACGCGCTGACCGACGCCGAGCTGGAGAAACTGGGCCGCAGCAAGCGGCTGAAACGCAATTATACCGGCGTTAAAGTACTGGTGATCGACGAAATCTCCATGCTGCATCCGCATCAGCTCGACATGGTCGACCGAATCGCGCGGCGGATGCTTGATTCCGAAAAACCGTTCGGCGGTCTACAAGTCGTGCTGTGCGGCGATTTTTTCCAGTTACCGCCGGTATCGCCCGGCAAAACCCAGCCGATAAAATTCGCCTACGAATCCGCCGCATGGGCAAGCGGCGGATTCCGCGTCTGTTACCTGCACGAGCAACATCGCCAGGGCGACGATCCGCTGCTGGCGATCCTTAACGCTATCCGCGGCGACGCCGCGGGCGTGCACACCAAGGTCCCGTTGCGCACCCGTTACAAACGCGAACCCGAAGGCAACGTACGGCCGACAAAATTGTACGCGCGCAATATCAATGTCGACTCCATTAACGACAGACAGCTCGCGCTGCTCGACGGAGAGGAAAAAGCTTTCGTCATGGAAAGCAGCGGCTTCAGCGCGCTGGTGGAGGGGCTCAAGAAAACCTGCCTGGCGCCCGAGACGCTCAAATTAAAAACCGGCGCCGAAGTCATGTTCGTCAAAAACGCGGTCGACGGATCGTACGTGAACGGCACGCGCGGCGTGGTGACCGGCTTCGACAAGGACGAAGGCTGGCCGGTGGTGCGGACCTTCGACGACAACGTTATCACCGCCTTCCCCGAAGAATGGAAATACGAAGAAAACGGCGTAATACGCGCCATTATCGAACAGGTTCCGCTGCGGCTGGCCTGGGCGATCACCATTCACAAAAGCCAGGGCATGACGCTGGATGCGGCCGAGATCGATCTGGGCGACGCCTTTGAACCCGGCATGGGTTACGTCGCGCTCTCGCGGGTACGCAGTCTCAACGGTCTCAAGCTGATGAATCTGAACGACACCGCGTTGCAAGTGCATCCCGCGATTCTGGCGCATGACGCGGTCTTCAAACAACAATCCCGTCTTGCCCGGCAACACCTGCAACAACTTTCCCCGGACGAAAAACTCAAACGTCAGCAGGATATGCTGCTTATACGCTTCAACGGCAATCCGGATAAATCGCCGGGCGCAGCCAAGCCGCGCGTCAAGAAAATACCGACACATAACATCACGCTGGAAATGCTAAAAAGCGGAATGTCGCTGCCGGACATCGCCCGCGAACGCGGTCTCAAAACCGGCACCATTCTCGACCACATCGAAAAACTCCAGGGGCTCGGCACGCTCCCCGACATCGATCATCTTCGAATCACGCTGCCGGAAAATGACTTCAAGATCATTCTCGATGAATTCCGCAAATCCGAAGACGGCAAGCTTGCGCCGATACATCAGAAGCTGAACGGCAAATATTCCTATGAGGATCTCAGGCTGGTGCGGTTGTTTGTGCACGCATAACCAAAACAGGGGACTTTGAACAAATACCCGCGGGGTGATTCAAACCGCCCTACTCGTTGGAAATCCGATTGATTTCTTAATCAACTTCGCGTCGGTATGCTAAAGTTTTGGAACCTACCGCCTTCGGGGAAAGACATGAAAACACGCGCCGCAGTCGCCTGCCAAGCCGGTAAACCGTTAGTTATCGAAACCGTGGACCTGGAAGGTCCCAAGGCCGGTGAAGTGCTGGTGGAAATCAAGGCCACCGGTGTTTGCCATACCGATGCTTTCACGCTGTCCGGCGACGATCCTGAAGGCGCGTTTCCCACCATTCTCGGCCACGAAGGCGCCGGCGTCGTGGTTGAAATCGGCCAGGGCGTCAAATCGGTCGCCGTCGGCGACCATGTGATCCCTCTGTACACGCCCGAGTGCCGCGAGTGCGAATTCTGCCTGCACCCGAAAACCAATTTGTGTCAGGCGATACGCGCCACGCAAGGCAAAGGTTTGATGCCCGACGGCAGCAGCCGCTTCTCGCTTAACGGCAAACCGTTGCTGCATTACATGGGCTGCTCGACGTTTTCCAACTACACCGTGCTGCCGGAAATCGCCGTCGCCAAAATCCACGAGGATGCGCCGTTCGATAAAGTCTGCTACATCGGCTGCGGCGTCACCACCGGCATCGGCGCGGTGGTGTTCACCGCCAAGGTCGAACCCGGCTCGACCGTCGCGGTCTTCGGCCTGGGCGGCATCGGCCTGAATGTCATCCAGGGCGCGCGCATGGTGGGCGCGGACCGTATCATCGGCGTCGACATCAATCCCGGCAAAGTGGAACTGGCGAAAAAATTCGGCATGACCGATTTCATTAACCCCAACGAAACCGACAACGTCACCAACGCGATTATCGATCTCACCCGCGGCGGCGTGGATTACAGCTTCGAATGCATCGGCAACGTCAACGTGATGCGCCAGGCGCTGGAGTGCTGTCACAAAGGCTGGGGGCAATGCATCATCATCGGCGTGGCCGGCGCCGGCCAGGAAATTTCCACGCGCCCGTTTCAACTGGTCACCGGCCGGGTCTGGCGCGGCAGCGCCTTCGGCGGCGCCCGGGGCCGCACCGACGTGCCGAAAATCGTCGACTGGTACATGGACGGTAAAATCAACATCGACGATTTGATCACCCACACCATGCCGTTGGAAGAAATCAACACGGCGTTCGACCTGATGCACGAAGGCAAGTCGATTCGCAGTGTGGTTGTTTACTGAATGACAATCCAAACCCTGGAAGAACACAAAATCTTCGACGGCATTACCGGCTACTACCGGCACCGCGCCGATACCACCGCCTGCGACATGAAATTCGCGGTGTTCACGCCGCCGCAGGCGCAGCAAGGTCCCGTGCCGGTACTGTATTACCTGGCCGGCCTGACCTGCACGCACGAAACCTTCATGATAAAAGCCGGCGCGCAACGCCACGCCGCGCAACACGGCATCATGCTGGTCGCCCCCGACACCAGCCCGCGCGGTGGAGAGGTGCCCGACGATGACGCCTGGGATTTCGCGCAGGGCGCGGGTTTTTATCTCGACGCCGTACAAGAACCCTGGAGCCGGCATTACCGGATGTACAGTTACATCACCGAGGAACTGCCCAAGGTGATCGCCGGCCATTTCCCCGCCGACCTGCAACGCCAGGGCATCTTCGGCCACTCCATGGGCGGCCACGGCGCGCTGACGATCGGCTTGAGAAACCCGCAACAATACAAATCCATTTCCGCCTTTGCACCCATCTGTTCGCCCATCGACAGCCCCTGGGGCGTCAAAGCCTTCAGCCGTTATCTCGGCACGGGCCAGAATGATTGGAGACAATACGACGCCAGCGAATTGATGAAAAACATCGAGAACGCCAAACAGCGGCCGTCAATACTGATCGACCAGGGAGAACAGGATCAATTTCTACAGGAACAGCTCAAACCGCACCTGCTGGAAGCCGCCGCCGCGCAAAGCGGCTACCCGGTCAACCTGCGCCGGCATCAGGGTTATGATCACAGTTATTTTTTTATTTCGACGTTTGTTGGGGAGCATGTTGGGCATCATGCGAAGTTGCTTAAAAACATAAAGGACAAGCAACATGAGGATGCCTTGATCGATGAAGCCTCGGAAGAATCCTTCCCGGCCAGCGATCCGCCGTCGTTTACGCCGGAGACTTAATCAGGCTTGACGGCTCTTGCCATGAGACCCCAGTTAAAGCTCATTTCAAGAGGTATAGTCATGAGCAAGAAAACCAAACAAATTACCGATTCTTCAGGCAACGTATTTGCCGACTTGGGTTTCGAACAAGCCGAGGCTGAAAATCTGCTGGTGCGCTCCAAGCTAATGGCCGCAATAAAAGCGTATATCGAATCAGAAGGCATCACTCAAGGCAAAGCCGCGGAACGTTTCGATGTCGCGCAGCCTCGCATCAGTGAAATTTATCAAACCAAGATCGAGTTGTTCTCGGTCGACGAATTGATCAATATGCTTGCGCGGGTGGGACGACATATAGAAGTGAACGATTTATAAAGCTGCTTAGCAAAGCACATTTCGGGTCACTCACGGCCGGATACTCGGCGTGCTGATCTCTACTTCTTTGCTGTATGCCGGTGGTGTGGATTCAGATCAGGATGCGGAATCTTGTAAAAGGATCCATTGAATCGGGTGCAAGCCTGCCACCGGTCTATTGGTGGCTGGGCAAGCTCTGGATACTGCTGGGTTCGCTGGCTTTCCCGGCGGTGTTGATTGCGTTTTTTTTGATGGTTTTTAAGCCCGGTTAAGAAATAGTCTCAGTAGCTGAACCCCTTAGTTCTCGAGTGGCATAGGGCCCTCAGGCATACGAAAACTAAGATAATCCCAGTTCCAGCGTTTTAGCATGCGCATTTCACTCAAGGTAAAATCACCTTCTGATACCACTTCATTTAAATACACCTCTATTCCTTCACATGAATGTATTGCAGCAGCCACGTCTTGTATAACTTGGATTGCAATTTTACGATCTTCTGGATTTTCATAGTTTGAGACTGGCATAACCGCCACAAAACCTACTTTATAGGTTTCCCCTTCTTTGACCTCAGCCATTGGCTCCAAAGCAATGTAAACACTGCTAATAGCGTTTTTTACCAATTTCATTTTTTTATTTATTTTATTTGATGCTGCCCTCAATCGATTTTCGAAAGCATCTGGAAATGCTTCGCGCACATACCGTGCAGCAATCCAATGACGCAATACATTCCGCGCACTCTCTGTTAATCCTGAATTATGATCTGGTTTTATTGCACATAACCTATCTCGAGGAACGCTAAATCGATTAGCAATATCCAGCTCTATTGGCACTTCCCGTCCCTCTAAATTAGCTAAAATATGCAACCTTCGAGGGTTCTTCCCGTAGGTATTATTGCCATCGATCTGGCCTGGAAATGGAATTCCCATGATAAATTCAGCTTCAGGCTCAGCTTCAAGGTTATGATGAACTAAATCACAGTCTTGGTTTAACACAATAAACCGAGCGCCTGCTGGAAATTTCTTTGCTAAATCCTCAATCAGTACTAAGCCGTCTTCTCTTCGAACAAATGCACACTGACACCAGCCATTTGCAAGAATTTTATCGCGGATTGACACTTTTTTATGTTCACTCTTTTCCCGCTTTACCCAGCGGCATATGAACTTCAGTAACCTCATAAGGAATTGGATCTTTACCATGCGGTTTAAATCCTTTCGCCTTCAGCCTTTCGGCAAGTGAGCCACGCTGCTTTTCCTGATAACCTTCTTGAGTAGCCTTAGCCAAGCCCTCAATAACCTGATTTACCAATGTAAAATCAATTTTTTCCCCTGACAACAAATTCACAAAAGTTTGGCCATCTATAATGGGCTGCCTTCCTCGCTCAGCCAAAGGCACATGAGATAAGCTATTCCAGAATTTAGCCAAATCAAAAA
>DASVCP010000325.1:0-4453 GCA_036381555.1 Gammaproteobacteria bacterium | reverse complement strand
TGAAACCTGTTTGTCATCTATCGGCATAAGCGCCTATACCTTGAGGTAAATGCAGAGGGAGGTATGGGAATTGCATCGTTCGGGTAAAGGTTCCGTTAATAATGACGGCAAGGCGTACGTATTAGCCAAAGGAGGAAATGCTATGAATTGGGATCGTATCAAAGGTAACTGGAAACAATTTCGCGGCGAGGCGAAAAAGCAGTGGGGTAAATTGAGCGACGACGATCTCCAGGTTGTCGACGGCCAGCGTGACAAGCTGGTCGGCAAGATTCAGGAAGCCTACGGCAAGAGCCGGGATGAGGCGGACCGGGAAGTCGATAAATGGAGCAGCCAGATCCGGCACTGACCGTAACGTTAAAGCGATAAGCAGGGAGATATGCAGCGCCTGGAGCTTGCGGGTGTCGGGAAGCCGGGTGAAACAGGGGGCTCAAAAGAACCTTTGCCCCCCGGGCGGCTCTCGGTTATTCTGCCGCCCCCCATGAGCCAGTATTTTGAAATCCATCCCACTCACCCGCAGGTCCGGCTGATACGCCGTACGGTGGAAATACTCGACCAGGGCGGGGTGATCGTCTATCCCACCGACTCGGGTTACGCCCTCGGCTGCCACATTGGCGACAAAAGCGCGCTGGACCGCATTTGCCGGATACGGCAGGTGGACAAGCACCATAATTTCACCCTGGTGTGCCGCGATTTGAGCGAGATCGCCACCTATGCCAAGGTCAGCAACACCCAATACCGGATTCTCAAGGCCCACACTCCCGGCGCATATACGTTTATCCTGCCGGCCACCCGGGAAGTGCCGCGACGGGTGCAGCACGAGAAGCGCAAGACCATCGGGATACGGGTGCCCGATCACCCGGTCGCCCTGGCGGTTCTGGAGGCGCTGAATCAGCCCCTGCTCAGTTCCAGCCTGATTCTGTCCGGCGAAACCCTGACCATGGCGGACCCGCTGAAGATCCGCGAATATCTGGAACACGCGGTTGATCTGGTGATCGACGGCGGCCCCGTTTCCGGCGTCCCGACCACCGTGCTGGATCTGACGGAGGAATTTCCCCGGATTATTCGCGAGGGAGGGGGTGATATTAGTTGGTTAACTTCCTAAAATAGGCGCCTATAACCCTATAAAAATTGCTATTGAGACTCATTATCATTCACTGATAGATCGAGCCCTGAGGAGACATCTTGGCTGTTCAACCCGCAAACACGGAACGCGTGCTGTCCGGCATGCGTCCGACCGGCGCCCTGCACCTGGGGCATTACCATGGCGTTCTGAAAAACTGGCTGCAACTGCAACACAGTTACGACTGCTTCTTTTTCGTCGCCGACTGGCACGCGCTCACCACGCACTATGACGAGCCCCAGAACATCGCCGAAGACACCCTGGAAATGGTCATCGAATGGCTGGCGGTCGGCATCCTGCCGAACACCGCGCATATCTTTGTCCAGTCGCGGGTGCCGGAACATGCCGAGTTGCACCTGCTGCTGTCCATGCTCACGCCGTTAAGCTGGCTGGAACGGGTGCCCAGTTACAAGGATCAGCAGGAGAAACTCAAGGAAAAAGACCTGGCGACCTACGGGTTCCTGGGTTACCCGCTGCTGCAAAGCGCCGACGTACTCATTTACAAGGCCGGCCTGGTGCCCGTGGGCGAGGACCAGGTGGCGCATATCGAGCTGACCCGCGAGGTGGCGCGCCGCTTCAACCATATATACGGCAACGAGCCGGACTTCGAGGCCAAGGCGGAAAAAGCCATCGACAAGATGGGCTCCAAGAACGCCAAGCTGTACCGCGAACTGCGGAAAAAATACACCGAACAGGGCGACCAGGAAGCGCTGGACGTCGCGCGCGCGCTGCTCGAAGAGCAGCAGAATATCTCGCTGGGCGACAAGGAACGCCTGTTCGGCTACCTGTCGGGCTCGGGCAAAATCATCCTGCCCGAGCCGCAGGCGCTGCTGACCCCGCAATCCAAGGTGGTCGGCCTGGACGGTCAGAAAATGTCCAAGTCCTACAACAACACCATCAGCCTGCGGGAAGAACCCGAATCGATCGAGAAAAAGCTTCGCACCATGCTGACCGATCCCGCCCGGGTGCGCCGCAAGGACCCCGGTGACCCGGAAAAATGCCCGGTCTGGGCGCTGCACCAGGTTTATTCGCCCGACGAGGTGAAACAGTGGGCCTTCGAAGGCTGCAAGACGGCCGGCATCGGCTGCCTGGAATGCAAGCAGCCGATCATCGACGCCGTACAGGCCGAGCTGGCGCCGATCCGCGAGCGGGCGCTGGAATATAAAAAGGATATCCGCACGGTGGAGAGGGTCATCGACGAAGGCTGCGAAGCCGCCCGTGAAGTGGCGCGTGATACACTCGACGAAGTGCGCAAAGCCATGGGCCTCAGCAGCAAGTGAATCATCATGAATGAGATTGCCGAAACACCGCTGCCCGCGGCGCAGGAAGAAATGCCGTTTGCACTCGTCCAGGGGGAACCCTTAACCATGGTGCCCAAGGATCTTTATATTCCGCCCGACGCGCTGGAAGTGATTCTGGAAGCGTTCGCCGGCCCGCTGGACCTGCTGCTCTACCTGATCAAGCGTCAGAACCTGGATATCCTCGATATCCCGATCGCCGACATTACCCGCCAGTACATGGACTACATCAACATGATGGAAATCCTCAAGCTGGAACTGGCCGCCGAATACCTGGTGATGGCGGCCATGCTGGCGGAAATCAAATCGCGCATGCTGCTGCCGCGGCCGACCTCGGACACAGACGAGGACGATCCGCGCGCCGAACTCGTGCGCCGCCTGCAGGAATACGAACGTTTCCGCCAGGCCGCCGAGGATATCGACAGCTTGCCGCGCATGGAGCGCGACCTGCATCAGGCCTCGGCCGAACCGCCGCTGATCGAACAGGAAAAACCGCTGCCGGATTTGAAACTGCAGGAACTGCTGCTGGCGTTCCGCGACGTGCTGCGCCGCGCGGAAATGTTTTCGCATCACCACATTCAACGCGAACCGCTGTCGGTGCGCGAACGGATGAGCATCGTGCTGTCCAGTCTCAAGCCCAACGTGTTCGTGCCGTTCACCAGCTTCTTCAAAGTGGAGGAAGGCCGCATGGGCGTGGTGGTCACGTTCCTGGCCATCCTCGAACTGATCAAGGAAGGCATGCTCGACGTGGTGCAATCCGAACCGTTCGCCCCCATCCACATAAAAGCCGCCGGCAGCTCGGCGGAAAAGGGCGACGATGACGAAGGCGCCGAACCCGAACCTCAGGGGCAAGACTAAAATTCAAAAACGTTTAACCACGGAGCGCACGGAGATCACAGAGGGGTTAAAAGAAATTTAACCACGGAGCGCACGGAGCGCACAGAGGGTTTAAAGGAAAACAGATTTAAAATTTTGTGTTGTTGATCTTGGTGCGTTTTTTTAGAGATCTTTAAGTTGTTACATGAAAATGTTTTTAACATGAATGGTTTTTTCTCTGTGTTCTCCGGCAGATAATTGCTCCTGCATTATCTGCACTTCCGCCATCCATGGCGGTCGTGTCCTCCGTGGTTAAATATCTTTTATAGAGAACAGTATGGACTATCAGAAAGTTAAGAATATCGTTGAAGGCGCGTTGATGGCGGCGGCCAAGCCGTTGAGCCTGAACCAGTTGGACGACCTGTTCGATCTGGCCGATCGGGCGGCGCAGCAGGACCGGCCCAGCCGCGAGCAGATACGCCAGGCGCTCCAGGACCTGGAAGAGGAATATCAAAACCGCGGCATCGAACTGAAGCAGGTCGGCAGCGGTTTCCGCGTGCAGGTCCGGCAGGACTACGAAGCCTGGATCGGCAAACTGTGGCAGGAAAAACCGCCGCGCTATTCGCGCGCGCTGCTGGAAACCCTGGCGATCATCGCCTACCGCCAGCCGATCACCCGCGGCGAAATCGAAGAGATCCGCGGCGTGGCCGTCAGCACCAACATCACCCGCACGTTGCAGGAGCGCGAATGGGTCAAGGTCGTCGGCCACCGCGACGTGCCCGGCAAACCGGCGATGTTCGGCACCACCAAGGAATTCCTGGATTATTTCAATTTAAAAAGCCTCGACGAACTGCCGACCCTGGCCGAATTGAAAAACCTCGACAGCTTCCATCCCGAGCTGGACCTCGAGGGCGACGGCGATAAAAAACTGTCCGGAGAAGAGGCGGCAGCGACGGAATCCGGAGAAGCATCGACGGTTGAAGCGCAAAGCGAACCCGACGGTGTGGCGGAAACGGCCGGGGACACCAACGTGGTCGATCTCGAAACGGTGCAGGAAGTCAGGCCGGAGCAGTTGCATTGAAAAACGAGAATTCAGAAGCCGGAATACAGAATTGAGTATTGGGTATTCAGTATTGAGTATTGAGTATTGAGTATTGAGTATTGAGTATTGAGTATTGAGTATTGAGTATTGAGTATTGAGTATTGAGTATTGAGTATT
>DASVCP010000324.1:0-2514 GCA_036381555.1 Gammaproteobacteria bacterium | reverse complement strand
CCTGCAGAAAGCGTTCTTTACGCGTCACTTTCTTCTTATGCTCGTAGGCCAGATCCGAAAAGCTGCTTTGTTTCATCGCTCTCTTATCCCATTGATACTCTCGGCAATTTTAACCAAAATGACGAATAAATCAGAGTTTCCTTAAGTCATTGAAAACACGGAAATATATAGAAGCTCTGACTGGTGTTGCTTCAATACGTTGTCATGAGTATAGATGAAATTAAAGAATATTCGGTTAAGTCATGGTTACGGTTGTGGAACAAATATCCACTTCGCTTTTTTTGTCACATCGTTAGCATCCGGCACGTTCATACCTTATACTTTTCCGCGGCTGATTTATTTGCGTCAGGCGAGATATGGACTCCGTAACAATTCGGCATCGTCGGGAACATCGGTGAACTTTTCCAAAAAGACTTCAAGCAACAAGAAACGCATCATCATCACCATCGTCGGCCTGATCGTGGTCATCGCTATCCTGGTCGGCATCAAGGGAATGCAGTTCGGCACCCTGATGGCCCAGGGAGCCGCGTTCTCACCGCCCCCCGAATCCATCAGCACCGCGGTGGCCGACCTCCAGTCCTGGGAGTCCGCCATAACCGCCATCGGATCCTTCGATGCGGTGAGGGGCGTAACCGTCGCCGCTGAAGTACCGGGCCGCGTGGTCGGGATCAATTTCGAGGCCGGTGCCCCGGTCAAGGCCGGCGATCTGCTGCTGCAGCAGGATATATCCACCGAAACCGCCAACCTTCGCGCCGCGCAAGCCAACGCCACGCTGACGAAAACCAACCTGGATCGCAGCCGCGATCTGTTGTCGCAACGTCTGATTTCCCAGTCCGAATACGATGCGGCGGAAGCGCAGTACCAGGCGGCGATCGCCGAAGTGGAAAGCATCAAAACGCTTATCGAGAAAAAGACTATCCGCGCGCCTTTCTCCGGCCGCCTGGGCATCCGGCTGGTCAATCTGGGTGAAAATCTTCAGGAAGGTGAAGAGATCGTATCGTTACAACTGCTGGATCCGCTTTTTATCAATTTTCACATTCAGCAACGGCAGCTTGCCGATATCCGTCTCGGTTATGTAGTAAGAGCGACGACCGATGCTTTGCCTGGGCAGGTGATCGAGGGGAAAATCACCGCCATTAATTCCGAAGTCGATGCGCTCACCCGCAATGTACGGGTGCAGGCAACCGCTTCCAATCCCGAGGAAAAAGTACTTCCCGGGATGTTCGCCAACGTCGCTGTCATGCTGCCCGGAGAGCGGCAGGTGCTGACGATTCCCATTACCGCCGTTCTCTATGCGCCCTATGGCGATTCGGTGTTTGTCGTCGAGGAGCAGCGCAACGAGCAAAGCGGCGAAACGCAGCTCGTGGTCCGTCAGCAGTTTGTACAGCTGGGAGAAACGCAGGGTGACTACATCGTGGTCGAATCCGGCCTGGAACAAGGCGACGTGGTCGCCAGCACAGGCGTGTTCAAACTGCGCAACGGCCAGGCGGTGATAGTCAACAACAAGCTGGCGCCGGATTACAAATTGAATCCCGAACCGGACAATGCCTAAAACGGCAGCTTCTAAGGGTGAAGGGATTAAACCATTAACATGAAGTTCACCGACCTATTCATCCGCCGGCCCGTCCTCGCCATCGTCGTCAACCTGCTGATCGTTATCGCCGGGGTGCAGGCGATAAGTAACCTGAATGTCCGGCAGTTTCCCCGCAACGAGAACTCGGTGATCACCATTACCACGGTTTACGTGGGCGCCAGCGCCGAACTGGTGCGCGGGTTCATCACCACGCCGCTGGAGCGCGCTATCGCCGCCGCCGACGGAATCGACTATATCGAATCGCAAAGCACGCTGGGGCTTTCGACCATCCGGGCACGGCTGAAGCTGAATTACGAACCGACCAAGGCGCTGGCCGAAATCAGTTCGAAAGTGGACCAGGTTCGCAGCGATTTGCCGCCGGAAGCCGAAGTGCCGATCATTAACATCGAGACAGCCGAGAGCCAGTTTGCTTCCGCCTACCTGAGTTTTACGTCGGATGTGCTCAAGCAGAACGAGATCACCGATTACCTGGTCCGGCTGGTGCAACCGCGCCTGACGGCGATTGAAGGCATACAGCGTGCCGATGTGCTGGGCGCCCGCGTATTCGCCATGCGCATCTGGCTCAAGCCGGACCGTATGGCCGCGTTCAATATCACCCCGACCCAGGTGCGTGAAGCGCTGGCGGCCAACAACTTTCTCGCCGCCGTCGGCCAGACCAAGGGCGCGCTGGTGCAGGTCAACCTGACCGCCAACACCGATCTGCACACCGTCGAAGAGTTCGAACAGTTGGCGTTGCGCGAGGACAACGGCGCGGTCGTTCGCCTGGGAGACATCGCCGATATCGAACTGGGCGCCGAGAGTTACGATATGGAGGTGCGTTTTTCCGGCGAGACGGCGGTGTTCATGGGCATATGGCCGTTGCCGAACGCCAACTCCATCGATGTGATGGACCGGGTCACCGCCGAAATGAAAGAAATCCA
>DASVCP010000323.1:0-4747 GCA_036381555.1 Gammaproteobacteria bacterium | reverse complement strand
CCTGTGGGGCGATGTGCCGGGGCATTAGAAGCTCCAAAATCATAAAAATCTGACGCAAAGACGCGGAGGGACGAAATGATTAGATGTAATTATCCCCTATCGGATGCTTTCTAAATGGCAATTATTCCCGGTTACCATAATATGTGTTCGATGTGGCGCAATTCTGGAATTTTTAATCCCAAAAACCTCGACGTCTTTGCGTCTTTGCGTCAGGTGTTTGTTTTGTTATGAGTAGATCAAAGGCCGTTGTGTTGGTCTCGGGCGGGCTGGATTCGGCTACCGTGCTGGCGATCGCCCGTTCGCAGGGGTACGAGTGTTACGCCATCAGTTTCGATTACGGTCAGCGGCACCGGGTCGAGCTGGACGCCGCCGCCCGCATCGTCGAGACCATGCAGGTTCGGGAACACAAGACGATAAAACTGGATTTGCGGGATATCGGCGGGTCGGCGCTTACCGACGGTGATATACAGGTCCCTCATACGCCTTCCGAAGGTATTCCTGTCACTTACGTGCCCGCCCGCAACACCACTTTTCTGGCGATTGCCTTGGGCTGGGCGGAAGTTATCGGTGCCCGCGATATCTTTATCGGGGTCAATGCCGTTGATTATTCGGGCTATCCGGACTGCCGGCCTGAGTTCATCGAAGCATTCGAGCGGTTGGCGAACCTGGCGACACGTTCGGGTGTGGAGGGTGCAGGGTTCAAGCTGCATACTCCGCTTATTTCCCTGACAAAAGCCGAGATTATAAAAAAAGGTGGCGATTTCGGCGTGGATTACGCCTTGACCGTCAGTTGTTACTCCGCCGATGAACAGGGGCGCGCCTGCGGACAGTGCGATTCGTGCCGGTTCCGCCGAGCCGGCTTTCAGCAGGCGGGAATTCCCGATCCAACCCGTTATTATCAGGCGGGATAGTGCCGACACCCCGGCGGGAGCCGCCGGCATTTAACCTTGAGCGGCGGGTCCATTATGGGTAGAATGCGCAGCTTTCCAGCGCAGGCTCACCCGCGTACTGATTCGTTTGCAAGTTCCCCGGGGCGTTAGCTCAGTCGGTAGAGCAGTTGGCTTTTAACCAATTGGTCGTAGGTTCGAATCCTACACGCCCCACCATTTCACTAATCCTCTTAGAACCCCATATTTGATTAATTTGCCTGAGTCATGGGAAGGGATTCGAACCAAACGCTCCATAGATGATTATCCTCGGCACTCCTGTAGCAGCGGCACGGGCAGATAACCGCTCCTTGCGTTATCTGTATTCCCTACGTCCATGTAGGTTGAATCACCCAAGCTAAAAATCCTCAAGCTAGCACTAAACTTAAACGAAGCCTCAAGCAGCATTTTTGTGTCGGACCTTAGCTTTGAGTCGGTAAACAAGGTCTGTGCAAGACCATGGTTCGACAAAACCGCCGGGAGCGGTTTTGCCCAGCGTAGCAGAGCGAAGCTGACCGCGAAGCGGCGGAGCGCATGGCAGATTTTTATTATGTGTCGTCCGACTGCGGACACAATCAAGTTACAACCAAGGTTAGAGGGCGCCGTTCCTGCAAAATCTGCATTTCCACCATCCATGGCGGCGCAGATTTTTAGATAGGTGCCGTCCTTCTGCCCCTCTCATGTCACCCCGCAAGCATCAGCGTTCCAAGCGTGCACTCTAAATGAGCATCGCTGAACTTCAACTCACAGAAATTCAAAGTTGTCACTACAGTGATTACCTGACCAAGGATCGTGCGCGTGCGGGCTTAGCAGCGGGAGACGAGTTACGTTTTGGGAATAGAAATTTTCTTATGTGGGAAATAGCACATCTTTATTTCAAATTATCGCGTATGACTTGATTAATCTGGTCTCGTACATTCGAAGGGAGATTGGAGTAGTGCTTGATGACGCAGGTCAACTGGTCGACCATTACGGAAAGGTCTTCGGATTTTTTCAGGATCGCGGGATTATCCAAGGCAAACTCGGCGATCGCATAAAGTATGGATGCTTTGGTGCCCAGCCGGGTGGCGATTGCGTCAAGATACTTGGCGGCGTGTACGCCGCCCGGCCTGCCGCGTTCGAAGCGTGAAAGGTTTGCAGGTTCCAACCCGACTGAATTGCCAAGTTGATTGACGCCCACACCTCTCGCTATCCGAAGAGCTCGAATAACTTGTCCTATTATAGAAAGCGTCCCTACTGATTCATCAGGGTGTTTAGACATAATCGCAACTGCATGCGCATGCTACATGCAGACATCTGCAACGTGAATTGTATATTTTACAAATTCGTAAAACTTTGGTTAAAGAAAAGTGAGAGCAATGATATTTGGTTTTTATAAATTACGAAACGACTTTTTCAACTGCGGAAAAAATGTGACGTGCAATCTGACAGTTTTATGTTTCAAGGTTATGACTCTGTCTTCTCCAGCATCTCGCGGAGACGTTGTTCGATCTGGGCGCGGGTTACGAAGTCCAGGTCAGTGTCGTTTAACGCATGCTTAAGTTGAAAAATCGCTGCTTGATAGTTGCCCATGCCGAAGTGGTATTCCGCCAACGCCTGCTGAGAGTTTATCCTGCTTCCACTATCTGCGTGTAACTCCGCTAATAGTTTATAAACGTCGATGGTGGGGGCGGAATTTCTGCGTAAATACTGTTTCAGCAAATCTCTGCCTTCCGCAGCCTTGCCGGCTTCTTTCAAGACAAGCGCGTAGTAGTAATTAACCGAAAAATTACCCGGATAAATGACAAACATCTTTTCGAGCGTTTTCTCGGCCTCCTTGATTTTGTTGTCGTAATGGAGTGCGCGGGCATAAGCGAGCTGATAAGTGATGTTTTCCGGATCTTTATCGATCAAGGCTTCAAGTTGTTCGCGGGCCTTGCTGTATTCGCCGTTGCGTTCCAGGGCCTGGCTGTAGGCATAAAGTTCGACGACGTCCGGTTTTGCGCGGGCTTGTATGTTTTTTTCGATGTTCAGAACAAGCTTTCTGGGGTCATTGCTGGTAACCGCCTGTAACCGGGCCTTTGCCAGGCGAAAATTCAGGCTGCTTGTATGTTTTTGTTCCGGCAGTTTGTCGATCCTGCCCTGTGCCTCCGAGATACGTACGTTATCCAGCGGATGCGTCAGCAAGAACCGGTATTCTTCAGGGATGCGACCGAAACGTTGGCGTTGCATGATCCGGAAGAAATCGGCCATGCCGTTGGGGTCGAATCCGGCATTGTAGAGGATTTGCAAACCAACCCGGTCGGCCTCGATTTCGTTCTGTCTTGTAAAATTCACCATGCTTTGGGCCTGACCCGCCACGCCCGCGTAAATCATCGCCTGTCCTGCGTCGGACGAGTCGCTGTTGGACGCCAACAATATGCCCGCCAGTACGGCGCCCAGAGTCGGCAGTTGGGTTTCGCTCATGTCGGCGATACGTCGGGCAATATGCCGTTGAGCCACGTGCGCGATTTCGTGGCTGACGACGCCGGCCAGTTCGCTTTCGTTGTTGGCGGCAAGGATCAGGCCGGCGTTAACGCCTATAAATCCGCCCGGGACTGCAAACGCATTGATGGCCAAGTCATTGATGACAAAAAAGGTATAGTTGTAGTCGTTGTTGCCCAGGGAGGCGGTCAGAGTACCGCCCAGATGCTGTAAATACGTGCTGACTTCGGGTTCCTGGAGCACGGCGCCGCTGCGGTAGACGCTCCGCAGAAAGTCTTCCCCGAGCTTGAGCTCCTGAGTCGGCGAGAAAATCCGGTCGGCCGGGTCGCCGATGGTCGGCAATTGGGCTTGGGAGTTTAAAACGAATCTTTGCTGACCGATGGCGGTGGAGCCGGTAAAAGCGGCGACCAGTAACGCCAGGCAGGCGCCCTTGATGAATCGCTTTGAGCCCTGTGCAAAAGCGGGGGACGTCATAGAAGAGAGGATTTCCACAGTGTTTGCCATTCTAGACCCGCGGGAAAGGGCTAAGTTCTTCATGTCTTTGTCTGGCAAGGGATTCTTGTGCATAGCGAGCCTGTTTTGCCGTCGTACCTTAAAGTATATTCCGGACGGGCGGGTGGAGACAGGGGATAGCGGAAGTTACATGCTTAATTTTGGATTTTTTCTTGTTTTTCTTGACGTTAGCGCGATTAGACAGTAGGTTTGCCAGTTTATATTAATCGCGGAGTCATCCGCGTTTTTTTTCCCGTTTTAAAGATTTTCGAGTACAAGGCGGAGCGATAAGTGGAATTATCCGGTGGTGAAATACTGATTCGGTGCCTCAAAGAAGAGGGAGTCGAAATGATTTTCGGCTACCCGGGCGGGGCAGTGTTGCATATTTATGACGCGCTATTCCAGCAGAAAGATGTTGCCCATATCCTCGTGCGCCATGAGCAGGGCGCCGCTCACGCGGCCGACGGCTATGCGCGGGCGACGGGCAAGCCCGGGGTCGTGTTGGTGACCTCAGGCCCGGGCGTGACCAATGCCGTGACGGGTATTGCCACGGCCTACATGGATTCCATTCCGATGGTGATTATCAGCGGGCAGGTGCCCAGCAGCGTGATCGGCAGCGACGCCTTCCAGGAGGTCGACGCCACCGGCATTACCCGGCCTTGCGTCAAGCACAATATTCTGGTCAAGCGGGTTGAAGATATCGCCGTGGCTGTTAAAAAGGCATTTTACCTGGCTACCACGGGGCGGCCGGGGCCGGTATTGATCGATATCACCAAGGACGCGACGGATCCCAATATCAAGATACCGTTCAACTATCCGAAAACCATCGAGCTTCGCTCGTATAAACCCGCGCAGGCGGGCCATAC
>DASVCP010000322.1:0-7152 GCA_036381555.1 Gammaproteobacteria bacterium | reverse complement strand
ACCGTCAGGTGACAATACCACCGGTACCACCGCTCCTGTCATTACAGGTCCGATTGCAACCATCCCGCCCGTTGACGGTCTATTGCGGGAGACCAATAACACGTAGGGGTTATAAAAATGCAAAAAACGGCTCTTAGAATACTGACAAGCGCCTTTTTACTCATAGCCTTGCCGGCTTTTTCAGGCCAGTACAACAGCATCCTGGATATCGGCGATCCCATGCCGGCCTTCAAAGACCTGCCCGGCATCGACGGCGAAACCCTGTCGTCGGACGATTTGAAAGAATCGGTGGTGGTGCTGGTGTCGCTGGCCAACCACTGTCCCTGGGTCCGCGGGATGGACGGCGACCTGGTGAAACTGGTCGGCTCCTTCGAAGGCAAGGACGTGCGGGTCGTGGGGTTCAGCGTCAACCATCGCGAGGACGACCGTCTGCCGGCCATGAAAGAACATGCCAAAAAGACCGGCTACAACTTCACCTATGTTTACGACGAAAGCCAGGAACTGGGCCGCAAGCTAGGCGCAACCCGTACTCCGGAGTATTTCGTGTTCGACAAGGATCGCAAGCTGGTCTACATGGGGCTGCTGTATGACTCGCCGGCCATGATGAACGGCGACGGCAGCGTGAAATACATCAACGGCGAACCTACCGGGTTTTACGTGCGTGACGCGGTCAACGCGACCCTGGAGGGCAAACCCGTCGATCCGAGCGAAACCCGCGCGCACGGGTGTACCGTGAAGTATGAACAGACATGAACAAAAGCCCTCAAATCATGAATAAATAAACTCTATCTCACGCGAAGGCGCGAAGCCGCGAAGAATTAAAAATCCAATCAACACTCCAAAGATCCTGGTTTAAGAGTTTTTGGGACATTAAAGCTTCGAGTTCTGTGCCTTTGCATTCCTTTGCGCCTTTGCGTGAGAATGGCATTTAATATATTTTACGGGACAGTGATATGAAGACAGTTCTAATCACAGCCGCGTTACTGGCCGCGGCACTACTGCTGACAGGTTGCGACAACCCAACAGCCGACCACGCCGCCGAAAAGGGCGCCGTGGTACGACCCACCGCGGCAAGCGACGCCGATGGCATTGAACTGGTTCCCATCTCCTATAAGGAATGGACCCAAAAGCTGGCCGGTTATCCACCTGAAATCGTGGTGGTCGACATGTGGGCGACGTGGTGTGCGCCCTGCATCGAGCGGTTTCCGAAAATGGTGGAGTTGCACAAGAAGTACGGCGACCGGGGCGTGCGCTTCGTGTCGATGAACCTGGACAGCCGTGAAGACAAACCGGCGCTGAAAATGGCGGAGCAGTTTCTGATCAACACCGGCGCCAGCTTCGAAAACTACCTGATGAACGAAAACCTGCTTGAGGCCTTCGAAATGCTTGACCTGCTCGGCATCCCCACCGTGCTGGTCTACGGCCCTGACGGGCAGGAACGTTTCAGGTTGACCGGCGACAACCCCAACAGCCAGTTCACCGACCGGGACATAGAATCGGCGATCGAAACGCTGTTGGCGCAACGCTAAGACAGATTCGCACCAAAACAGATCACTGAAGCCGGACGCCGCCAAGCGACTCCGGCTTTTTTGTTTATAGCGCCCGGAGCGTATACACTTCCGCCTTTGTCCGTTGCTGGAGAGATCTACCCATGACCTTCCTGGAAGAATTAACGGCGCGTACCGGCGACTTCGCGGCCTTCCTGTCCCATAATTTCCTTACGTTATCCATCATTGTCGGCGTCGGCCTGTACCTTACCTTTCGCCTGCGGTTTGTGCAGATCGCCGGTTTCCGGCACGCATTCAACGTGGTGCGCGGCAAATACAGTAAAACCACCGACCAGGGAGAAGTAAACCACTTCCAGGCACTGGCCACCGCCCTGTCGGCCACGGTCGGCATGGGCAACATCGCCGGCGTCGCCACCGCCATTGCCATGGGCGGACCGGGGGCATTGTTCTGGATGTGGGTCACGGCCTCGGTAGGCATGGCGACCAAGTTCGCCGAGTCGACGCTGTCGGTCAAGTTCCGCCAGATCGACGCCAAGGGTGAGATCGCCGGCGGTCCCATGTATACCCTGCTTCACGGCCTGAAATTCAAAAAACTGGCCTCGGTTTACGCGCTGTTCGCGCTGATCACCGCGCTGGTCATCGGCAACCTGGTGCAAGCCAACTCGGTGGTCGACGGCCTGGCGTTTATCTGGCCGGATTTGAAGCAACACGGCTGGATAGTCGGTGTCTTGATGGCGGTGCCGGTGGGGCTGGTGATTATCGGCGGCGTGCGTCGCATCGCCAAGGCCGCCAGCGCCATCGTGCCGTTTATGGCGATCCTTTATATAGGCGGCGCGCTCATTGTGCTGCTGACCCATGCGGAGCGGATTCCCGGTGCGTTCGCCACCATTTTCAATCACGCCCTGAATCCCTGGGCGGTTGGCGGCGGCGCCGTGGGCAGCGCGATCCAATGGGGCGTTATCCGCGGCTTGTTTTCCAACGAAGCCGGACTGGGTTCCTCGGCCATGGCGCACGCCGCCGCCCGCACCAACGAACCGGCGCGCGAGGGTCTGGTGGCCATGCTCGAACCGTTTGTCGATACGCTGATCATCTGCTCCATGACCGGCCTGGCAATCGTGGTAACCGGCGTGTACCAGACGGCCGGGGCCGGTGACAGCACTTCGGTGACCGCCCAGGCGTTTGCCGCCGGGCTGGGACCGGCGGGCGCGGGGATTCTGGGCATCAGTATCGTGCTGTTCGCCTTTTCGACCATGCTGTCGTGGTCATATTACGGCGACCGCAGCGCGGAATTTATTTTCGGCGAACGCGCCGTGCTGCCCTACCGCCTGCTGTACACCGTGCTGGTGGTGGTCGGCGCCTCGGTGCCGTTGCAACTGGTCTGGAACCTGGCGGATATCACCACCGTGTTAATGGCGATTCCGAACCTGATCGCGCTGGTACTGCTCGCCAAATTGGTCAACCAATTAAAAACCGATTACTTCGCGCGATACCGCGACTGATTATGCCTGACCTGCCCCTGCCGCCGGCAAAGTCGATCAGCGAAGCCGTCCGACAGGCATTGGCGGAAGATATCGGCGCCGGCGACGTCAGCGCCGCCCTGATTCCAGATGACCGGCAGACCTCGGCCTCGATCATCTGCCGCTCCGCCACCGTTTTATGCGGTGTTGCCTGGGCCGGCGAAGTGTTCCGCCAGGTGGACGAGCGGATCCGGGTCGACTGGCGGGCGGACGACGGCGACACGCTGGCCGCGGGTTCGGTCATCGTCCGGCTCTCGGGTCCGGCACGCGGTATTCTGACCGCCGAACGCACCGCCCTGAATTTCCTGCAAACCCTGAGCGGCACCGCCACGCGGGCAAGGCGTTACGCCGATGCGGTCAAGGGCACCGGCGTGGTGCTGCTGGACACCCGCAAGACCCTGCCCGGCTGGCGCCTGGCGCAGAAATACGCTGTGCGTTGCGGGGGTTGCGAGAATCATCGCCTCGGCTTGTTCGACGCTTTTTTGATCAAGGAAAATCATATTCGCGCCGCCGGCGGCATTGCCGCGGCGATCGGATTGGCGCGCGGCAGCCGCCCGGATTTGCCGGTGGAAGTGGAAGTGCAGACACTGGACGAGCTGGAAACGGCGCTGGCGGAAAAGCCGGATCGTATCCTGTTGGACAACTTTGACCTTTCCGCATTGAAACGCGCCGTGAAACTCGCCAACGGCCGGATGCCGTTGGAAGCTTCAGGCGGTATCACCCTCGACACTATTCGCGACGTGGCGGAAACCGGGGTGGACTTTATTTCGCTGGGCGCCCTGACCAAGGATGTGGAATCGGCGGACCTGTCGTTACTGTTCGATTAGAACGGCAACCCCTTCGGCGCTACTTCTCCAAAAAACTGCGCAACATCCAGGCGGTTTTTTCGTGCACCACCATCCGGTCGGCAACCAGGGTGACGGTCGACTCGTCGCGCACGTCCTGGGCGATCGGCAACACCGAACGCGCGGTCCTGACCACGGCTTCGTTGCCCTGCACCAGCAGGCCCACCATGTCCTCGGCGCCGGGTACGTCATCGTGTTCCTCGATGCTGCTCAGCTTGGCGAAAGCCTTGTAAGAGCCGGGCGCGGGAAATCCCAACGTCCGGATACGTTCGGCAACAAGATCAACCGCATCAGCCAGCTCCGTATACTGCGCTTCGAACATTTTGTGCAGATCATTAAAAAACGGTCCCGTAACGTTCCAGTGAAAATTGTGGGTCATAAGGTACAGAGTGTAGGTATCGGCCAATAAATATGAAAGACCGTCCGCGATCTCCTTGCGGGCGGACTCCTCAATTCCAATATTGACCCCAACTGCTGACTTGCTTGCCATGTTGTCCTCCTTAAACTTTGCCGGTAATCGCTTACCAGTATCGGCCATTTCATATCTTTTTGAAAATTGATCTTTACCATCGCTACGATAGCTTCTAGCAATATCAAGACCATTCAGCGGGAGACTAAATCAAAGAGGTCGCCGTGGAGATAGATTGCGGCTTAAATGACGTGAAAACTCTGACCTGCATCAGAGTTTCCTGATTTTTTAGGAGGAAAAAGCAATAACCACGGAGAACCAAGAGCAATTACCAATAAACCGCAAGAACCTGATTCATCAGTACTCTCTGTGCTCTCCGTGTGCGCAGAAATTTGCTCCCTACAATTTCTGCACTTCCACCATCCTGGCGGTCGTCCGTGGTTAGATATTTATTAAAATAGCTCGGCGTTCAGGACCAAATGCACCCAGACACTGAGGGCATATCCCAAGGCGATCGCCCAGGTCCATTTCAGGTGCGCAAAGAAGGTGTAAATCCCGCGCGCCTGGCCCATCACCGCCACGCCGGCCGCCGAGCCGATGGACAGCAGCGATCCGCCGACCCCGGCGGTCAGCGTCACCAGCAGCCATTGGCCGTGGCTCATATCCGGATTCATGGTCAGCACGGCGAACATCACCGGAATGTTGTCGATGATGGCGGACAAAATACCCACCAGAATGTTGGCTTCCGTATGCCCCAGGTCGACGTACATCAATTCCGACACCATCGCCAGGTAACCCAGGGTGCCCAGCCCGCCCACGCACAGAATGATGCCGTAAAAGAACATCAGGGTGTCCCATTCCGCCTTTTCAATGGACTTGAAAATATTGAACGGTTTGGGCCGCTTGCCTCTGCTCCTCTGTTCGAGCTCCTCGAGGTCCATCTCGTCCTCGCCCAGATAGTAGTCCCGGTAAACGACCTTATGATCGTAACGCGTCAGGTGGTAGCCGTAAAACTTGAGCAGGCCCAGGCCCATCATCATGCCGATGACCGGCGGCAGGTGCAGAAAGTTGTGACCGCACACCGCCATGGTGATCGTCAGGATAAACAGGCCGATGACGACAAACGCGCCATGCTTGAGTTCGATTTTTTCATCCACGGCGTCCGGCTTCTGCCTGGGAACCGTCAGGCTCATCAGCGCCGCCGGTACGATCCAGTTGACCACCGACGGAATAAACAGGGCAAAGAATTCGTGGAATTCGACGACGCCTTTCTGCCAGACCATCAGCGTGGTAATGTCGCCGAACGGGCTGAACGCGCCGCCGGCGTTGGCTGCCACCACTATGTTGATACAGGCGACCGTCACAAACTTGGGGTTATTGCCGGCGACCGTGATCACCACCGCGGTCATCAACAACGCGGTCGTGAGATTGTCCGCGACCGGGGAAATAAAAAACGCCAGCAAGCCCGTAATCCAGAAAACCGACCTCAGGGAAAAGCCCCGGGACACCAGCCAACTGCGCAAGGCCCTGAACACGCCGCGCTCGTCCATGGTGTTGATGTAGGTCATCGCCGCCAGCAGGAACAGGAACAGTTCGACATATTCAAGCAGATTGTGCCGGACGGCCTCTTCAGCGGTGTGATAGTCGCCGCTCTGGGCAAAGACATAGGCCACCAACGCCCAGATCAGACCCGCCGCCACCATCACCGGCTTGGATTTCCGTAAATGTATATGCTCTTCCAGAATCACCAGGGTATAAGCCAGCACGAAAATCACCAGGCAAACATAACCCACCCAATGGCCGGTAAAGTCGGCAACCGCGCCCGCCTGGACGCCAAACGCCAACACCGGAAACAAGCCGAATAAACACAGCAAGGCACGAACAAAATTCTTGTTTAGCATGTCGATAAATCCTGAATTGATACCCGACGCCCCCGGGAAGGCCGGGAGCCAGCAAGAACGTCAAAGGGCGCCATCATACCAAAAATGCATACCCCGAAACCACCAATTCCGCCCGGAGAAATATAGCCACGGAATCCACGGAAAAACACGGAAGAAAGAAGAACAGAAGATCAAGTAAGGGAAACTGAAAAAGTTCGGCCGCCTATAGCACGATAGAAAGCACAGAGAAAGCAAACGGACGGCAATCAGCTTTAACTTGTTAAATTCCGTGTTTTTCCGTGGGTTCCGTGGCCATTATTTATAAAAAGGCCCTGGCCCACTCAAGAAGCTTTCAGATCGCCGCCCCAGATACCCTCAATTTCAACCGGAGAAATATAGCCACGGAATCCACGGAAAAACACGGAAGAAAGAAGAACAGAAGATCAAGTAAGGGAAACTGAAAAAGTTCGGCCGCCTATAGCACGATAGAAAACACAGAGAAAGCAAACGGACGGCCATCAGCTTTAACTTGTTAAATTTCGTGTTTTTCCGTGGGTTCCGTGGCCATTATTTATAAAAAGGCCCTGGCCCACTCAAGAAGCCTTCAGGTCGCCGCCCCAGATGCCCTGGTACTGGTTGAGGAAGATCGCGACCGCATCGCCCATCAGCGGTTCGCTGAAATAGAAGCCCTGTATGATATCGCAACCCGACGACAGCAGAAAATCGTACTGGTATTCGGTTTCGACGCATTCGGCGACTATCTGCAGGCCGAGGCCGTGCGCGAGGGAAATAGTGGACTCGACGATGCCGCGGCTTTTTTCGGAATCCTCGATGTTGGAGATGAAAGAGCCGTCCAGCTTCAACACGTCCAGTGGAAAATCCTGAAGATAACGCAGCGATGAATAGCCCGTTCCGAAATCGTCAATGGCGATTATCACGCCCATCGCCTTCAAAGCGCGCAAGGTATCGATGATCTGTTCGGTTCTGTCGAGG
>DASVCP010000321.1:0-4655 GCA_036381555.1 Gammaproteobacteria bacterium | reverse complement strand
TTCGGCAAGGTGCGCGTGGTGGAGATTCTCGGGGGCGACCCTGACTGGAAGCAGGATAACGTCACCTACAGTAGTCTTATCCAGGGGAACCCTTTATCCGGCGTGTTCAACGGCCAGATGATTTTCGACGCCGAGCCGTCCGAAGCGCCCGGAAGCAAGACTTATATGACAATTTCCAGGCCCGTCATGCAGCGCCTGCTGGACGGAAAGACAAAAGGACTGATGATCAAGCCCCTGGGCGCGATCGATGCGACGTTTTACGCCTCGGAAAGTCGCGAAGCCGATCTCAGGCCGAGGCTGTATTTCGGTACCCGGGAGTGAGAGATTCCCGGGCACCCTTCAGTCTTTCCTCCAGGCAGTAGTATCACGCCAGAAGGTTGTTCTTCCACAATCGCCTAAATCCTGCGCTCTTCTTTTGGGGTGAGGCGCAGAATTTTGCCCGGGTCATTCATGACCACGTAAACAGCGCCGTCCGGGCCGACCACCGGCTCGTAAATGCGACCCTCGGTTTCCAGGATCGTCTCCTCGTGCTGAACCCGGTCGCCGTCGATCGTCAGCAAGCGGAGATTCCGCCGGCTCAACGAACTGACGAGAATCTTTCCCCGCCAGTGGGGAAACATGTCACCGTCGTAAAACGTCATTCCCGACACGCCGATGGACGGACGCCAGTAGTAGACCGGTTGCTCCACGCCTTTGGCCCGGGTGTGGGGCGTCAGCAGCGTCCCGTCGTAATTGATTCCGTAGGTGACGGTCGGCCAGCCGTAGTCGCCGCCGCGCTTGATGATGTTGAGTTCATCCCCGCCGCGTGGGCCGTGTTCGGTGATCCAGATACGTCCCGTGCCCGGTTCGGTCGCCATGCCCTGCGGGTTGCGGTGGCCCACGCTGAAAACCGAGGCGATTGCATTGTCCTGTCGGCGAAACGGATTGTCCCGCGGAATCGAGCCGTCCGGCATGATGCGATGGATCTTGCCCGTCGGACGGGCCGGTTCGCGGGCCTGGTCGCGCACGCCGCGGTCGCCGACCGAGAAATACAACCGCCCCTGCGGATCGAACGCCATGCGGCCGCCGTAGTGCCAGAACGGCTCGCCGTACATGGACGGATCGGCTTCGAACAGCACTTGCTGGTCCGTCCATTGATTGCCGTGAACGCGCCCCCTCACCACCCGCGTCATGGCCAATGGTTCCGCGTCTTCTTCGGTGCCCGAGCCCGGCAAGCGGTGACTGTAAGTCAGGTAAATCCAGCCGTTTTTCGCATGGTTCGGATCGATGGCGATATCCAGCAGCCCGCCCTGGTTCCACATATGGGGGTGAACGAACACCTCCGGCACACCGGACACGGGCTCTTCTTTCAGCACACCTTTCTTTATAACCCTGAGCCGGCCGACCCGGTCGCTGACCAGCGCGGTGTCGGCGTCCAGAAACGCCATCGCCCACGGCGTATCGAGCCCCTCGGCGAACAGCTCGACCGAGACCGCGTAGTCGAGCGTTTCCACCACGCCCGGCACGGCGTCGAATACGCGCGGCGCTTTCGCCGCTTCGGCCTCGACCTCTTCGGGGTCGGGCGCGGGCGCACCCACGCGGACCGGCAAGAAGTCGGCGAGCGCGTTGATATCCTGGTCCGAAAGCGTCTCGCCAAAAGCCGGCATGCCCCGCGAGACGATGCCGTTGCGAATGATCCGGACGATATCGTCCCGCTGGCCGCCATAGCGATAGGTGGCGGCCGAGAGGGCCGGCCCGAGACCGGTGCCTTCCCTGTTCGGGCCGTGACAGGAGGCGCAGTTGCGCGCGAACACATCGGCGCCGGTATTCCCATGGGCGATGGCCGGCGCGCCCGCCGCCAGCGCCAGCGTCGCAGTCAAAACGCCGGCGCGCGGCAGTGAAATGAAAAGTCTCATGGCTGTCATTTTTCCCGTCATACTCCGTGTCTCTTCATGGTTTCAGGTTGTCCGGCGGCGATCCCGGTGCCTGCCCCGACTACGCCGAATCAAGACGCTGGACGCCGAAAGGCTCACTTTACAGCTGTTTTTCAACAACCTGCCAAATCCAGGGACGGATGACTGGATGCGGGGACGGATGGCGCATCGACGCGCCGGGAAAACACTGTACCGATGAAGCCTGCGGACTCGCGGCCGGACACATTTCGCTATGCTAAAGATCCGTAATCAACAGCGTTTTGAATCAGGTTCCAAAGTAAAATCCTATTCATCAGCTTTTCTTTTCATGGATTACTCCGGCCCCTAACAATTCGACTATTCATTGGACCATTTTATTTGAAATTCAATTTCCTCCTCTGAACCCACCCGCTCATGCTCAATATTAAACACAGCCCGCACGGGAACATAAACCCTTTCACCCGCGATTTGGATTTCAAATGCTTCACCACTTTCCAACGCATCCGCCAGACGGCGTAACTTTGATACAAAGTCTGACGTTGAATAGATTTTTTCAATGTCTCTCTCTTTCTTTTTACTCATATCAACGGCTCCAAGTCTTAAATGAAATATTCTTTGCTGTTCCTTTCCCTCATTTCGATGATTATCCCAGCATCAATTTTAAAATCCACTGTTTATATCTGATTTCGCCGATCCGACCCTGAGCGTATTCTGATGAACCGAGCGAAAACCCGCTGTGCGTCATTAGTGCTAACGAGCTGTTCAATCACAGACAACAACTTCCTTTGGCCTTTGCTCAATATCTCTTCCCTGACGCTTTATGGGATTTCCACGCTCATCGAAACCGGCCGACACGACAATATCCACGATCTTTGTTTCATACACCGTTTCTCTACGGCAGTTTGGGGTACCAGGACCCGGATCTTCAATATGTACCGCTGCATCACTTCGATGCACAGAGTAAAGAGGATCCAGATCGACACTTATGTTTTCGATCGGACCTTGAACGATCTGCACCTGCGCAACACGTTGATCGTAGTTTTCTCCACCAATCTTTATGCCGAGAGTTATCCATTCGATCTCGCGTAATACGACAAAGTACTCTCGCAGAAGCTGGCGGGCTTCATTCATCTTTACCTCCGCAGCCGGCGAAAACGGAGGCCGCGGGGAGAGAATTGTTGTCAACCCCTGAAAAAGAACCTCATATCCCTTGAACTGAATTTCAGCAAGTATTTGCGCTGCGCGCCGGCGAAGCTGCTGCACCTTTTCGCTCGGGGATGAAGCCGCGGACATTGCTACTTGCACTGCCGCCGCCACGGGGGGCGGGCTTCCGAGCTGAAACGACCGGATCTGAGGAGGCAGGGTCAATCTCTCAGTGTCGATAGATGGCGTAAGTGATGGCGTAAGCGGAGATAAGTTCACGCAGGGCTCAGGAAGCCCATTTGGGCACGTAGCCAAAACGTTGCCCGTTGCAAGCGCAAGTACAGCCAGTATCTTTTGAGCGGTCACACGCATATGATTCACCTATATATCGAAATATCGAAGAAAAAAGGACACGCTTTAAACCTACCCCGGTTTAACTTGCCCCCTCTTCCTTTCAAAATCAAGGATTTCTCTGGCCCGCCCCCGCGCTCTGGTGATCAAGCTTTTAGCTTAGCTCGCCTCAGCCGCGAGGAAGGCATTGAAACCCGGATGCTCGAAAAGCAACGCCGCAACCTTTGCCGCGACGCGCATGCCGTTTGCCCCGTTGGTCAGCACTACCACGCCAAGGCGCCGTCGCAACGAGAAAAAAGCAAGCGTCTGTTCGCCCCAATCCTTGCCGGTATGCATCATGATCGTATCGTCGGGATATTCAAAACCGATCCAGCCGAGCGCATATCCCATTCGTGCAGGGCAAAGATCCGCGGCTAACGAAAGCGCCGCGCACATTTCCCCATGCTGGTCATCTGTGATCGTGAAGCGGCGCGCCGCGAGATCCTCACTTAGCCCCTCGCCCCGGAGAACGCATGCCACGAAACGGCCGTAATCTGCGGCCGTGGTATAAAGATCGTCCGAGGCCACCCAGCTGTCCCGGATTGCCGGCCTGCCGAACTCGCCTTCCGGCCCTTGAGGCACAGCAATCCGATCCGCAAACCAGTCGCGGCCGATGTAGGAAGTATTGCGCATCCCGACAGGATTGAACACCAACTCCTGAGCCAACCGATCGAATCGGCGTCCGAGCTTCTCCTGCACGAAACGGGCTGCGTACTCATAGCCTTCCCCCGAATAGCCCGGCTCCGCCAGCGGGTCGCGCAGGAAACGCAGCTTGCCTTCTGTCTGATAACGCCAGTTCGGAAATCCAGTCTGGTGCAGCAGGCTCATTCGGGGGGCAAGCAGGCGATGACGAGGATCGTCACGGATATCGGGATCGATCCAGTGCCGATACATCGGCTCGTCCAGCGAAATCCGGCCGCTCGACGCGAGCCGCAGCATGGTTTCGGCGGATACCGGCTTGGCGAGCGAGGCGACATTGTACAGCGTTGCATCCGTTGCCGGCGCTCCCGAATCCTGCTCGCCATAAGCGACGGTCCAAACCAGGCGTCCATCTTCGATCAGGGCGACCGAGACGCCAGGGACCTCGTATGCCTTGAGCCAAACGGGAGCCTGCTGATCGAGCACGCGATGCAATGACGCTGAATCCGGTCCCGGACGAGCCACGCAGGCGGCAAGAGGTAACAGAAGGACGGCCATCCAACCCACCCCGATCTTGCAAAAGATGTCATG
>DASVCP010000320.1:0-2964 GCA_036381555.1 Gammaproteobacteria bacterium | reverse complement strand
GACAGTGGCTGCTGATGGGGATTCTGATGATCAGCGCCCTGTTGAACATCGCCTACCTGCTGCCGATTCCGGTGCGCGGGTTTTTCGCGTCCGTGCCCGATGACAAACATGCCGGTATTCAGGAAGCGCCCTGGCCGTCGCTGATCGCGTTGTCGGTGACCGCGCTGGGCTGCATCGTGTTGTTCCTGTTTCCCGAACCCCTGCATGAACTCGCAGCGGCTGTGCTCAAGTGAACGGAGAGCGTATGAACGACCAACGGCGACACTTTTTCGACAAACCGGAAAATATCCGGCTGATCCTGCGTACCTTATATATTGTCTGCACGGGGCTGTTCGTATTGGATTTCATTCTGCACCGGCACGTGGCGCATAGCTGGGAAAACCTGCCGGGGTTTTACGCCATATACGGTTTTGTCGGCTGCGTGATACTGGTGCTGATCGACAAGTGGATGCGTACGTTCCTGATGCGCGACGAGGACTACTACGACCGGCGGGAGCTCGAGGACGGGGAGGGCGGCAATGTGGATGCTTGAGATCCCGCCGTTCGTGCCGTTTTATCTCGGCGCGTTGCTAGCGTTGCTGACACGCGGCAGGCTGCGCGCGTTGTTGATGCTGGCCGTGCCGGTGCTCGGCGCGCTGCACCTCTGGCAGGTGCCCGAAGGCATATACTGGCAGTTCACGCTGCTGGATTTCGAACTGACGCCCTACCGCATCGACCGGTTGAGCGTGCTGTTCGGTTATGTGTTTCACATCGCCGCGCTGATCGCGATCGTCTATTCGCTGCACGTGCGGGACACGTTGCAACAGGTGTCGGGCCTGCTGTACGCCGGCAGCGCGCTGGGCGCGGTGTTCGCCGGCGATCTGTTGACGCTGTTCGTGTTCTGGGAACTGCTGGCGTTCTCGTCGGTGTTCCTGGTCTGGGCGCGCCGCACGCCGCGCGCCTATGTCACCGGCATGCGCTATCTGGTTATCCAGGCATTGTCCGGCTTGCTATTGCTGGCGGGCGCGCTGATTTATTTCCGCGAGCATCAAACGCTGGCATTTGATTTTATCGGCCTGGAGGGCGCGTACGGCTGGTTGATCTTCCTCGCGCTCGGCCTCAAATGCGCGTTCCCGCTGTTGCACAACTGGCTGACGGAAGCGTACCCGGAAGCCACGCCCACCGGCACGGTGTTCCTCAGCGCTTTCACCACCAAGGTGGCTGTGTACGCGCTGGCGCGGGGTTATCCGGGCACCGAGTTGCTGGTCTACATCGGTGCGATCATGACCTGTTTCCCGATTTTCTACGCGGTGATCGAGAACGACCTGCGCCGGGTGCTGGCTTACAGCATGATCAACCAGGTGGGCTTTATGGTCTGCGGCATCGGTATCGGCACCGCGCTGGCGATCAACGGCGCGGTGGCGCACGCCTTCAATGATATTATCTTCAAGGGCTTGCTGTTCATGGCCATGGGCGCGGTGCTGCACATGACCGGCCGCATGAACGGTTCCGACCTGGGCGGCTTATATAAAAGCATGCCGAAAACCGCGATGCTGTGCATCGTCGGCGCGGCCTCGATTTCGGCGTTCCCGCTGTTCAGCGGTTTCGTCAGCAAGTCGATGGTGATGAGCGCTGCGCTGGAGAACGGCTACGGCTGGATCTGGTTGATGTTATTGTTCGCCTCGGCCGGCGTGTTTCATCATGCGGGGATCAAGATTCCATACTTCGCCTTCTTCGCGCATGACTCCGGCATCCGCACGACCGAGCCGCCGGTCAACATGCTGATCGCCATGTCGATCGCCGCCGTGCTGTGTATCGCGGTCGGCGTTTATCCGCAGGTGCTTTACCACCTGCTGCCGTTCGCGCCGGAGTACACGCCCTACGACACCACCCACGTGCTGGCGCAGATGCAATTGCTGTTCTTCTCGGCGCTGGCGTTCGTCTGGCTGAACCTGCGCGGCCTCTATCCGCCCGAACTGCGTTCGGTGAACCTGGACGCGGAGTGGCTCTACCGCCGGGCGGCGCCGCGGACGCTGGGTTTCTGTTTCAGCCTTATGTGCAGAGTCGCAACCGTATTGCGGGCGTTGGTGGTCAAACCGGGAAGCGTTTTACGGAATTATTCATCGCAGGTCGATGTGAGAATGCTCCGTCATTCCGTGATGACCGGCAGCATGGTGATGTGGGTGATGGTATTTCTCGCCGTCTGCCTGTTTATCGGTTTTGTCTGATTAAGGTAACTCTGGTTCGCATTAGAGTTACCCTGCTCCGAAAGGCCCGGAATGGACTCAGGGTCCCCGACCGCGCCGACCCTTACCCATCCGGTTTCAACCATCTATCTTTACCTTAAAATTAACGACAAATTCCTCCGGAATCGGCTATATATAAGCAAACGGTCAGTGATGAAAAGTTTTAGGGCAAGTTCTGCTATAGTCTGCCGTTATCAATAAGTAAGATTTATACGGGCTGAAGTAAAACCGTGTCGATGAGATAAAGGACAGTTGATAAACGGGCAGGGTGTACAAGCGTTTTCCGGATTGAGGTGTCGAAATGCCTGCGAGTTATGATCGGATCAAGGAAATCATTGCGCGTTACAGCCGGCTGGGCGATATCAAGGCGTTGCGGCAAAAGTTGCTGCCGCGGCAGGGTTCGACTAGCCCCAGAATGAAGCACGCGAAAACGCTCAGCGACAGGATTATCGAGAGTAATTGGGAAATCCTGAAAAACCACACCGCACTGGACGGCGCCGACCAGCGGAAAATCGCCGACCCGGATACCCTGGCGGATATCGAGAGTTACTCGCATAACATCGAAAACTGCATCGGCACTTTAAAACTGCCGATCGGCGTGGCGGGACCATTGCGCATTAACGGTTTTTTCGCCAACGACGATTATTATATTCCACTGGCCACCACGGAGGCGGCGCTGGTGGCTTCCTATAACCGTGGTGCACGCCTGATTACCGAGGCGGGCGGTTGCAGTGTGCTG
>DASVCP010000319.1:0-6049 GCA_036381555.1 Gammaproteobacteria bacterium | reverse complement strand
CCAGCTCCAGATGCGCGTTGCCGCTGAAGATCATCATGCGCGTGCGGTCTTCGGTGATGAGTTTATTGTTCTGGTCGTTCACGTCGCGATCGGGGTTGGTGGTTGGATCGAAAAAACTGCTCGTTAACGGCTTGTTAGTATAGACAATAAATATCTTGTTTTTCGTTCACTTGCCGCTTATGAAGGGTGGTAAAAACGATACTCCCCCCGGGCTCCAAAAATGGCTGGGGTGGTAGGACTCGAACCTACGAATGACGGGATCAAAACCCGTTGCCTTAGCCACTTGGCGACACCCCAGTAACCGTTTTGATTTTACCATCCTGTCACTGTAACAACAGGATGCGGGCCAACAGCACTTTCAGCGCTAGTTCAAATGGCCCGGATGATCTTGTTCGCCGGGCTGGATGAACCCGAGTAACGGCGATCGATTCAATCCCCCGGTAACGAACGCCCGCCATGGTGCCGGCATCTCGTCGTGAAACTGTTTCAACACTTCTTCGGCCGCGGCTTTGGTGTCGAAACGGCCGAATACGCAGGCGCCGGTGCCGGTCATGCGTGACGGCGCATATTGCGCGAGCCAGTCGAGTGCCCGCGCCACGTCGGGAAACAGAGCGCGAACCACGGGCTCGCAGACGTTTTCACCCGCACCCGCCAGAAGGTCGCGTATTTTGAGGGGTGGGCAGTTGCGTGTCAAATCAGGGGCGCTGAAAACCGCGGCGGTCGAAACGTGCACCGGCGGCGCGATCAGCAGATACCAGGGTTCCGGCAACTCAACAGGCTCAAGTATTTCACCAACGCCCTCGGCCCACGCCGCATGGCCGCGAACGAATACCGGCACGTCGGCGCCCAGTTGCAAACCCAGCGACGCCAGTTGCTCAACGTTCAATCCGGCGCTCCAAAGACGGTTGAGCGCCCACAGGGTGGTGGCGGCGTTGGAGCTGCCGCCGCCCAGACCGCCGCCCATGGGAATACGCTTGCGAATACGCATGTCGACGCCCGCGGAGACGCCGGCGGTTTCTTGAAGCAGCCGGGCCGCTTTGACGCAGATGTCCTCGTCCGCCGGCACGCCAGGCAACTCGCTGCGACGACAGATGATGCCGTCGGCGCGCGATTCGAAATCCAACTCGTCGCACAGATCCAGAAACTGAAACGCGGTTTGCAGCAAATGGTAGCCGTCTGCGCGGCGACCGGTGACGTGCAGAAACAGATTGATTTTGGCCGGTGCCGGCCAAGCGGTGAGAACTTTGTGCATATTTGTTGGATACTCGACTTCAGGTCCCCTTACCTAAAACAGCCAACTTCATTAGACCCCTCTCCTTCAGGGAGAGGGCCGGGGTGAGGGGAAAATAATTTGCTATTTGTCATTTATGATCCGTCACCCTTCCCTCTCGACTCGGGTTCCTGACTTCGTCCTCGACCTTCATTCCAGATACGGTTCTACCACCGCCATCCTTGGCGGCGTACCTCCCACGTCCATGTGGTCGTCCCTCAGGGAGAGGGAAATATGAACGCTGCTATTTTCTAGAACAACGTCCACTCCCTGACAGCCAGTTTGATTGTCAGCCGCGGGTTTTCGAGACGGAGTTTGTCAGGCAGCGCCACACCGCCTTCACTCCCGGCGGGCCGGTAACCCTGGTATTCCACCGTCCATTGGCCCGACTCCAACCGCAAAATGCGCCCGCGATCGTCCAGTTGATAATCTTCTCGTCCCTGTGCCTCCGCCGGCAAGCCAAGCACCCAGTGTTGCAGGTCGCTGACGGGAATATACCAGCCCGTGTGCCGCCAGATAAGTTCCTCGGCGCTTTGCGCCGTGTAGGTTTCGCCTTCGCCGGTTCGCATCGTCACTTCGCCGAGTGCGCCTTCGACCAACAGGCTGCCCCGGCCGAAAGGCCCGACAATTTTAAGCGAGTACCGGTCGTCTTGTTGCTCCCAAAACAGGCTGGCGCTGCCGGAATCGTTTTCGGCAACGATACCGATGCGCGCTTTCAACCGCCAACCGTCGATCTTTTCCAACTCGTGCCGGCGCTGCTCCCAGATCAGCCCGGGATCACCGGTTTCAACTCTTACCGGCGTCGGCGCGCAGCCTTGCAGCAACAAGACGGTTACCAGCGGCAGTAACGTATCACGCCGGAGCAGGTCGAGTAGCGGCAATCCTCCGATAGAGCAGCGGGAAAATCGATGCCTCATCGTCTGGCGGGCAACCGGCCGCTGCGCAACTGCTGGTTGATTTTGAGCAGGTTCTCATCCTCAGGGGTTTTTTCCAGGGCCTGCTTAACCACCGCCCTTGCCGCCTGGTGGTCGCCTGTCACCCATAGCACTTCGCCGAGGTGTGCGGCTATTTCAGCGTCGTACTGCAACTCCAGCGCCTTGCGCAAATGCTCGACCGCTTCTTCATGCCGCCCCAAACGGTAGAGCACCCAGCCCATGCTATCGGTAATTGCCGGGTTGTTCGGCTTGAGCTTCATGGCCTGCCTGATCAACTCGTAAGCCTCGCGATAACGGTCGGTGCGGTCGGCCAGTGTATAACCGAGCGCGTTGAGCACGTCGGCGTTTTCCGGTTCGCGCAACAGCACCGCGCGCAAATCGCTCTCGGTCAAATCGATACGGTCCTGCTTCTCATAAATCAGAGCCCGGGAGTACAGCAGGTCGGTGTCACCGGGATAATCGTGCAAAGCCTTGCTCAGCAACTCGGTTGCCTGTTGATACAGGCCGGCCCCGCTTAGAACTTCCGCTTCGGCGATATAGAATTGCACTTGGGTGGCAGGATCTCGGTTTTGTATACGCAGTTTCTGCAAGTGGTTACGCGCATCATCCAGACGCCCCATATCACCGAGCAGACGGGCTATGCGAATTTCCGCATCCAGACGGTAGCTGGTGGCCTCGGCGACGCGGCGGTAGTGCTCCACAGCCTGCTCGTCGCGCTTTCGAACCTCGGCAATTCTTCCCAGGTAGTAATAAGCTTCGGATTGCCGCTCGCCCAACGCCAGCAACCGCTGCAGATAATCGACCGACTCATCCAGCTGATCCATGTCAAGCGCCAGCAACCCCAGTGTATACACCAGGTCCGCGTCATCCGGAGAACGGTCGAGCAGTCTTTTAATCTGAACCTTCGCCTCCTGATAGCGTTTGGCATCTATCAACACCCGCGCATAGGCAAGCCGCAATTCGTCGTTTTCCGGCTCGTTCTTCACGGCGGCGGCCAGTTCGGCGATGGCCTCGTCCACCCTTCCCAGCTCTTTCAATGTCCGCGCATGCAGGGTCAGTGCCTGAGATAGCTTCGGGTCGAGCCGGTAGGCCCGCATCAACTGACGCTCCGCGATCTCGAACTCGCCGAGCAGTATCGCCAGGTTGCCATACGCGAACGAGGCGTAGGCGTTCTCGGGATAATCTTCGATCAGGCGGCCCATAATAGCCATCGCCGTCTCCCGGTACTCGCTGCCTTCTCCTCCCAACAAGCCTGCTATCAGCAGAAATGCCTGTTCGGAGTTCTGTGGCTCGGCCTGCAATACGTGCCGGAAAGCGGCCACGGCCTCGTCGGCATCGCCCAGCCGCAGCGCCAGGGCGGCAAGGACCTGGTTGGCTTCCATATTCTCGGGAGCCAACTGCACCCAGCGTTTGGCGGCGCGCAGCGCGGCGGGATAATCCTGGGCGTAAATCGCCACCCGCGCGGCGCGCTCGGCGACGCGAGGATCGTTCACCTGTGCGGATACGGACAATAAGTTCTCAATGGAAACGTCCAGCAAACCCCGCTGCCCGGCGATCTCCGCCAACATCAACCGATACAATACCTCTTCCTGGGTGAAAACGTTGCCGGCTTTGCCCCTTTCATGGGTTTTGACGATCTGGGTATCGGCATTGCCCGAGACAGCATCCCGCGGCGCTCCGGCGCCGGCGCAGGCAGTTAAAATCAACAGGAATAAGGCGAGTAATCCGTTAAAAGGTTTATTCATATAAAGATCTTTGCATAAATCCTTGATTTTGTAACCCTAAGTGATCACATTAATCGGCGGACGGCCTGTAGTAAAATAACCCGATTTATTCGAACGCCTTTTAACAGATTAGTTGCCCCGTTGACCATGGCTTTGCTCGCATTGGGTCTTAACCACAAAACCTCGCCGGTTTCGCTCCGGGAGCAAGTTGTGTTCGCGCCCGAAAATATCGGGAGCGCCCTGCATGACCTGGTTTCGGTTCCCACGGTCAACGAAGCCGCCATTATTTCCACCTGTAACCGTACCGAAATTTATTGTTCACTGGAAACCGGGGACGAAGGCCCGGCACTGCGCTGGTTCCTCGATCATCACGGCATGAACGGCATCGATCATAACGCGTTTCTTTATCGCTATCTCGATATCAAAGGCGTCCGTCATCTACTGAGAGTCGCCTGCGGGCTGGACTCGATGGTGCTGGGCGAACCCGAAATTCTCGGCCAGCTGAAAAGCGCCTATCGGCAGGCCGAAGACGCCGGCACCGTCGGCAGGCAACTGAGCAAGCTGTTCCAACATGCGTTCTCGACGGCGAAATGTGTACGTACCGAAACGGCCATCGGCATGCATCCGGTATCGGTCGCTTTCGCCGCCGTGCGTCTGGCGCATAAGATCTTTACGCAACTGAACAGGCAGACCGCCGTCCTGATCGGCGCCGGCGAAACCATCGAACTGGTCGCGCGACACTTGCGCAATAACGGCATCGGCAGGCTGGTGATCGTCAACCGCACCCAGGAACGCGCAAAAGCCGTTGCCCGGCAATTCGACGCGGAAACGGCGCCTCTGGCCGAGTTGGGCGCTTACCTGAGCAAGGCCGATATCCTGATCTCTTCCACCGCCAGCCAGCTGCCGATTATCGGCAAGGGCGCCGTGGAAACGGCGCTGAAACAACGCAAGCATAAGCCGATGTTCATGGTCGATATTGCCGTGCCGCGCGATATCGAGCCGGAGGTGGGCAAACTGTCGGACGTCTATCTTTACAACATCGACGATCTGAACAGCGTGATCGATGAAAACCGCCAGTCGCGGGAAGAAGCCGCGCAGCAGGCCGAAATCATTATCGATTACAAAGTCGAAGAGTTTATTTCCTGGCAACGCTCCCTCAGCGCGGTAGAAACTATCCGCCATTACCGCGAATCCGCTCACGAGGTCAGCCGGCATGCGCTGGAAAAGGCCCGGCGGTTGATCGCCCAGGGCAAATCGCCGGAAGAAGCCTTGCAGTACCTGGCGCATACTCTGACGAACAAACTTCTGCACGACACCACTGTCCGACTCGATCACGCCGCCCGCGCCGGCCGGCACGAACTCCTTAATGCCGCCAACGAACTGCTTAACACTTCAAAATCTCAAAAAAAGTAACCATAAATGCAAGCAAGCATTCTGAACAAGCTCGAGCAGCTCAGCGCCCGGCATGAAGAAGTTTCGGCGTTACTGTCCGAACCGGAAACCATGGCCGACCAGAACCGTTTTCGCGAACTGTCGCGTGAATACGCGCAACTGGAAGAGCTGAGCGGCGTTTATAACAAGTACAAGCGCCAGCAGCGCAACCTCGAATCCGCCCGGGAAATGCTGGAAGACAGTGACAACGACATGCGCGAACTGGCGCAGGAAGAATTGGATTCCGCCAAAGCCGCGCTGGAGGAACTGGAAACCCGGCTGCGAGTCCTGCTGCTGCCGAAAGATCCTTACGATAACAGCAACATCTTCCTGGAAATCCGCGCCGGCACCGGCGGCGACGAGGCGGCCATTTTCGCCGGCGACCTGTTTCGCATGTATTCGCGCTATGCCGAACAACGGCGCTGGCAGATCGAAGTGCTCAGCTGCAACGAAGGCGAACACGGCGGCTATAAGGAAATTATCGCCCGCATTATCGGGCAAGGCGCTTACTCACGCCTGAAATTCGAATCCGGTGCTCACCGGGTGCAGCGGGTGCCCGACACCGAATCCCAGGGCCGCATTCATACCTCGGCGGCCACAGTCGCCATTCTGACGGAAATCGCCGACGTCGAAGCCGTGGCGATCAATCCGGCCGAGTTGCGCATCGACACCTTTCGCGCCTCCGGCGC
>DASVCP010000318.1:0-4802 GCA_036381555.1 Gammaproteobacteria bacterium | reverse complement strand
ATTTTAGTCGGTCATTGCCGAGTAACGCCAATATCAATTTGAGCGAATGATAAAGGCAACCCGGCAAAATCATCTGTGAAAAAACGTACATTTCTCTAACTGGCTGATTTATCAGTATTTTTTCAGATTCAACAGCCGTTCTGCAGCACGCGGACTGACCATTTCAATATGCTACCGCTGAAACCGGCCTTCGGCAAAAACCCCGTGACGGCACATTCCAAATAAATTCTTAACTATAATTGATGAAGAGCACTTGCAATAAAATGACCCATGTGAACCTTTGCCGCACCATATCGATGGGCTGCCTGTTACTCCTGCTGACTGGCTGCGGTCTTCTTGGCTACGATTATGTCTATAATCGAATCGACAAATTGCTGGCGGACAGAATTGAACACACGCTTGATTTGAACCGTATGCAAAGCAAGCGTCTTGCCGACTCCCTCAAGGCACTTCATCAACAACATCGACTGACGGAACTGCCGTACTACGTGGCTTATCTTGAGTATGTTAACACGGTTACGGCTGACGGCCTGACCGGGGACGAGGCCAAGGCGATTATGAACAATCTTGATATCCTGTATACGCGACTGATGGCGCAGTTTATTCCCGTTCTGGCTGTAACATTAAACGAACTGAACGATGACCAACTGATCCACCTGGAAAAGCAGTTTGTCGTTTACAACGAAGAAAAGCACCGAGAGTTCGGTCTTGCATCACATGAAGAACGCTTACGCTCGCGCATTGATCGCCACCGTGAAGCCTACGTATTCTGGCTGGGCAGCCTTACCAAGACTCAGGAAATTCTGATCGAAAACAACGCGAACAACTTTCCGGATATCGAACCACTCTGGCAAAACAGGCGCACGTCCATGCAGCGGGCGTTGTTAAACCTGCTTTGGCAGCATGCCGACAGCGCCACCCTTGGAAAACTTCTTTACCGTTGGTCGGTGGAAGACAACGACAAACCGCCCGACCTGTCAAAAGCCGAAAAACAGGCCGCCAAGCAAGTCATCGCGCTGACCATCAGGCTTTTTGATGCACTGGAGCCGCGCCAAAAAGCCCATTTACGCAACAAGCTGGAGAAGCTTGCAGAAACCCTGGAAGCGTTAACACCGACAGAGAGCCGAATCAAAATAGCCGGCTATCGCCGGGCTTTCCTGCAAAACGCCGTTCAGTTGTCGGCCAGCGCCAACTGTTTCAACGTCGCTTCCGACAAAGCGGCGTCGAGCTGCTGATCGGCCCGCTTTAGCAGGGCGCTCATCTGCTTGAAACCGCCCAAATATTCAAGATCAAAATAGCCGGGCACACCCCGAATGATATCGAGGGCCTGTTTCACGGTCAGTTCGTCATAAGGTTTCGCCGGCAGATAAACGGGAAAGCCGCCGTCTTTTTCTTCGATCAGGCCGCCCTCGAGCAGCAACCGAATCCCTTCATCCAACAACTGGCCCGGCAGCTTTAACGTCTTCGCCAGTTCTTCCAGTGTCGCTCCCTTGTTTCCTTCATAAAAAGCCCGGCACACCAGGCACAGGATGCCTAGCGCCAGGCGTTCCTTGGCAGCGATACTCAGGCGCATGCGGTACTTCTGAATCGCCAGATTCCGGGGATGCTGTATATAAAACACCAGGTCGGCGCCCAGCAGCAGAAGCAGCCAGTTCACGTACACCCAGATCATGAACAAAATCAAAATGGCAAAGCCGGAATAAATCGCCGTATAGCGGGTGGAATCCGCCACGAACGAGGCAAAACCCCAACCTACTGTCTGCCAGGCCATACCTGAGATAATGCCGCCGATCAGCGCCGCCTTGAATTGCACCCGCGTATTCGGGATAAACATATAAAAGAACGTAAAGGCGGATATCACCAGAAAATAAGGCAACAATCTGAGCATCGTGCGGTAAAAGAAACCGAAAGGTTCGATCGCGACGATCGCCTGCACGAACTCGTTACTCTGCAGACTGGCGCTTAACGCCAGGGCGGTAAAAATCAACACCGGCCCGATGATCAGCAGGCTCAGATAATCGGTAACCCGTCTCAGAGCCGGACGACCCTGCTGCAAATGCCAGATGCTGTTGAACGAACCTTCCACCTTTTGCACCAGGCTGACCGCCGTATAGAAAAGGAACGCCAAACCGACCGACCCCAGTATGCCTACGCGGATGTTATCGACAAAATGGATTATTTTCCGGGTTATCTCTTCACCGCGCTCGCCCAAGGGTTGCAGAAACCCGGACAACACCGGTTCAAGCTGGTTATGTACGCCGAATCCTTTCAGCACGGAGAAGCTCACCGCCAGCATCGGCACGATCGCCAGAAACGTGGTAAAAACCAGGCTCATGGCGCGCAGGGTAATGTCGCCGTCGGTCACATCCCGGATCAAGCGGTATATCAGCCGGCCGGTATAAATGGCCGCTTTTTCCCAAGCGGGAATGGACTCCGGCCTGTCCCGCCAAAGGAAATCGTTGAGTTTCTCGATTAGTTTGCTAAACATGCCCGATCTTTACATTAGTCGCCAATCGTCCTTAATTCCGCCGGATTTCGGAATACGCCTGATAAAACTGTCTGGCGGTACGGCCGCTGTGCGTCCCTCTGACCAGGGCGAAATCACGCGCCGCGCTGTGTAATTGCTCTCTGTCGCCGGGAAAGTCGGCAAAATAACCGTCTACAATCTGCAAATACTGCGCCATATCCATTTGATAAAACCCCACCCACAGCCCGAAACGTTCGGACAGGGAAATTTTTTCCTCGATCGCGTCGCCATAATGGATTTCATTATCGACCAATTTCACATCCAGATTTTCCCGCATGTACTCAGGCAACAAATGCCGGCGATTTGAAGTGGCGTATATCAACACGTTTTCCGGCGGCTGCTCGATCGAGCCCTCGATCGCGCTCTTCAACGCCTTGTAACTGCCGTCGCCCGGTTCAAAAGAAATATCGTCACAGAAAAAAATAAAACGGTAGTCCAACTCCCGTATATCGTCGACGATCTCGGGCAACAACACCATGTCGTCCTTGTCGACCTGGATCAGGCGCAATCCCCGGTCCTTATATTCGTTAAGCAGCGCTTTCACCAAAGAGGACTTGCCGGTTCCCCGCGACCCCCACAGCAGTGCGTTGTTCGCCGGCTTGCCGGCGAGAAACCGTTGCGTGTTATCCACCACGCGTTTCTTTTGATTCTCGATGCCGATCAACTGCTGCAAGCGAATGGGATCGATATGCTTAACAGGCCGCAGATATTGGCGACTGTTGCGCCAGATTGCCGCGTAAGTCTGCTGCCAATCGATCGATGTATTCATAATGCGTCTTCCGCCTCGTGGATGGTGATCACGGCGCCGCGCTGTATACCCAGACGCCCTGCGGCGTGACCTTGCGTACAGGCTATTTCAACAACCCCCAAGGAATTGATCAATGCTACCAGTTCCCCGGTCGCCGCCTCGGAATAGGTCTTCACCCACGGGAAACTTCCACCGGCGCATGCCACGCGCGACGAAGACCGGCCTTCCAGCAAACTGCCGTCAATATTGCTGATCAGGTTGCCGTAGCGATCGATGCTGACAACAGTACCCTCTATCCGGCCGGCCGACAATCGAGCCGGTGACATTTTGGCGCCGGCTATCGATTCGGCGGAAGGCCCCAGCGATTCAAAGCGATACCTGCCCGACGCCAGCCAGGCCGCCACCGGCGCGAAAATATCCCGCCCGTGGAAAGTGGCGCTGATGAATGGCAATTCGATGCCCGGCAATGAATCGATATCGAGAACACGATACTCAACACCGTCGCTGCCCGAAGAAAACGCCTGAACCAGCAGGCCGTTGTCCGGGGCCAGAAACACATGACCGGCATGGCGCGCGGCAATGATTCGCCGGCTCGACCCGACCCCGGGATCGACCACCGCCACATGAACGGTACCCGGCGCCGACCAGTGATACGTACGCCCGAGCCAAAAGCCGCCTTCATCGGTATCGTAAGGCGCCACCCCGTGAAACAAATCGACGATCCGGGCTTGCGGAAACCGCGCCCATATCACCGCTTTCATCACCCCGACAAACGGCGAATCCGCCCCGAAGTCGGTGGTCAGTGTGATACATCCCGATGGCGAAAACGTGTTGGACATATTTAGAGTTGAAAAAATTAAAAGACTACCACGGTGGGCACGAAGTGATAAGGAAGAGAGACTTTGTTTATAAAGATATTAACCACGGAGAACACGGAGATCACGGAGTTAAAAGATTTTTATGCTAAAAGTGTGACCAACAGCTTTGAAAAGGCCTCGAAGTGAAAGCCACATGAAAAATCTTTTTGTTCTTAATTTCTCAGTGCTCTCCGGCAGATTTTAACTCCCTATAAAATCTGCACTTCCACCATCCCTGGCGGTCGTGTTCTCCGTGGTTAAATAGTTCTTTATTAAAATCAGGAATGGCGGCGGCGGAGTCTCAGGTTGAGCATTTCGACCACCACCGAGAATGCCATGGCGAAGTAGATGTAGCCTTTGGGGATATGCAGCTCCAGTCCTTCGGCCATCAGCGCCACGCCGATCAGCACCAGGAAGCTGAGCGCCAGCATCTTGACCGTCGGGTGCCTGTCGACGAAGTCACTGATCGGGCCGGAAGCGATCATCATGACGCCGACCGCGATGACAATCGCCAGCACCATGACCGGAATATGGTCGGCCATGCCCACGGCGGTAATCACCGAATCCAGCGAGAAAATGATATCGATAATGGCGATCTGGGTAATGACGCTCAGGAACGAACTGCCCCCGCCGACGTGGTGATGCTCGCCTTTTTCTTCGAGTGAATTAT
>DASVCP010000317.1:0-5713 GCA_036381555.1 Gammaproteobacteria bacterium | reverse complement strand
GGCACCATGGGCGGCCCGGCGCTGGCGGATATATTGTACGGTAAGGTTTCTCCCTCGGCGCGCCTACCGGTCACGTGGCCCAAATCCGTCGGTCAGATTCCCATTTATTACAATCACAAAAATACCGGCCGGCCGCCCGTCGAGGATCAATTCATCTATATGGACGACATTCCCGTCGAAGCCGTTCAATATTCCACCGGCAATACATCGCATTATCTCGATATCGGTTTTAAACCGGAGTTTCCATTCGGCTATGGTTTAACCTACAGTCGTTTCGAATACAAAGACATCCGGCTCGATAAACGCAAGATCAAGCCCGGTGAAACCGTCACGGTTTCCGCGGTCGTGCGCAATACCGGCAGACGCACGGCAACCGAAACCGTGCAACTCTATATACAGGATGTGGCGGCGCACATCACACGCCCTGTACGTGAACTGAAAGCGTTTGAACAGGTAACCCTGCAAGCGAACGAAAGCCGTAAAGTCAGGTTTACTCTGCACACCGACGAGTTGTCGTATTTCGACAACCAAGGCGAGCTGCATCTTCAACCGGGCTTATTCAATGTTTGGGTGGCGCCGAACGCGGCTGAAGGCCTGCAAACCTCTTTTACGCTTTTGAAGAACTGACTCGATGAAAGCGTACACAACGTGTTTTTTGAGCAACCAAGAACGTATGCAGTGATTTTCTGTTGGCATAGAAAACCCTGCGTGAAGCGGGGTTTGAATGGGTGCACCGGCTCCCGAACAAATCGGGAGACCGGTGCGGGGGCAAATAAATTGCCTTATTCTGGCAGATGCTTTACTGACAACTGGCCGGCGCCTGTCCAATGATCGTGCTGCGACCCGGGCTGTTGCTGGAGACATACGGCGTCAAGCCGCCTTTACCAGCTGTTGCTTTCACGTAGTTCAAAAGATCGGTACCGACTGAGAATCGGTTGGAACCGATCGTGTTTTGCGACGCCGCACCGTAAGCGCTGTTCATATTCGGCGTGCTGCCTTGGGACTGATCCAGACTCAATGACGAACCTTGCGGGTTACAGTTGTCATCGGCCAGCCAGACATAACTGTTGCTGACATTCAAACCGCCTTCCTGGAAATCAAACAGTTGATCCGGCAGCGCAAAGTCAGTGAAGTCGTCGTCTCTGGCTGCAACTTCGTCCGCGTTGTTCAACACCATGTTGTCTTCGAACAACAAGCGGCCACCCACGCGGATACTGGCTATGTCCTTACGGTAGTTGTAAAAGACATTGTTCCAGATGTGCGACTGACCACGGCGCAACAACGGCACCCGGCGCAAGGTGTCGAAAGCACTGTCGCCGTAGAACTCGTCTTCCGTCACAAACAGGTTGTTGTGCATGGTGGTGGTGATCTGCTCGTTGATCGTGCGACTGTCGCTGGAACCGTGCAGAGAGGCGCGCTTGACGTTGATCAACTTGTTAAATGAGATCGTCGTATCAAAACCGCCGACCTTGACATCGAACGCCGCATCACCCGTGTTGTTGAAGGTGTTCTGGTGAATCCACACATCGTGGGATTCGCCTGTGACACGTATCATATCCGGATCGAGGTTATGGTCTTCCACATGCCCCACACCGCGGAATTCCAGGTTAGTGATAATCACGTTCCGCGACTGATGCGTTGACTGGCCGCTGCTATCCGCACCTATCGCGAAGCCGTTGAACAGGAAGAAAGCCTGAGATCCACGTCCGTCGATCGTCGTGTTGGAATCAATCATCTTGTTTCGAATCGGTAGACTTGAATCGTTCAGATCCGTGTTGTAGTAGTCTTCAAGACAAGAGGCTGAACCGTTACATTGCGCGTAAAGGTTGCGGCACTGGCTTTCATTAAGGCCCAGCGCACTCTGTACGGCGGAGTCATCACAATCCACTGCGTGCATGGAGAGCGGCGTTTCGTTGCGGAAATCATCCTTGTCGAACACAATCCAGGTATGGTCTGGCGAAGAAATCGCATCGAGGATTTGCTGCTCGGGGAAGTCGTTGGTAATCACAACCAGCCGGCTGCCGCCGCTGGGGTCGTAGCCGCCGGTGGCGTTTTCGCCGAAGCCCACCGGAGTACCGAGCGAGTCTTTCAAACATTGCACGATCTCCTGGTCGGTTTGCAGATCGGACTCGCGCCAGTTGATATTCGGGTTGGTGAGCAGGTCATTGCAGTCGCCGCCGATGATGACGCCGCCGGAGCTGCTGGAGGAACTGCTGGAACTGGAAGAGCTGCTGGACGAGGAACTCGACGAGCTGCTGCTCGAAGACGATGAACTCGAGGACGAGGAGCTCGATGTGCCGCCGCAATCGGCCGCGCTCGGGCTGACGCCCGTGATCGAAATGTAATCAATGTTCGCCAGTCCGCCGCTGGTCGTGCCCTGCAGGCGCAGGGTGTTGAAACCGGCGTTGAGGTTCACCGTCACCGAACCCGACTCGGTCCAACTGGTCCAGGAACCGGTGCCGGGCATGCTGAGGCTCGACACCGTCGAACCGTTAACGATCACCGCCGCCGGCCGATCGCTCGAGCCGTTGGCATACCGCCAGCTCAACGTATAGCTGCCGCCGGCCGCGTTCACCGCCCAATCGACCCCGGTGCCGGCACTGTTGTCGGTATTGGCAAAGCCGCTCCCGGTAAACCCGCCGTTGTCGCTGTCGACCGTGCCGTCCACCCCGCAGAAACCGGTGGTGTTTTCCTGAACGGTCGCCGTGCTCACCGTGCCGCCGGAACTGCTGCTGGAGGAACTCGAGGACGAACTGGATGAGCTGGAGCTGCTCGAAGAACTCGACGAGCTGGAACTGCTGGAACTTGAGGACGAACTGCTGGAACTGCTCGACGAGCTGGAGCTGCTGCCGTTGCAACCGGTCGCCGACGGATTATTGCCGGTGATCTCAATATAATCGATGTTCGCGAGGCCGCCGCTACCGGTCGCCTCCAACCGGATGGCGTTAAAACCGGCATTCAGATTTACGGTGACTGCCCCCGAATCCGTCCAACTTGTCCAGGAACCCGTGCCCGGCATACTCAGGCCGGATACCGCCGAACCGTTGATAATCACCGATGCCGGCCGATCGCTGGAGCCGTTGGCATACCGCCAGCGCAAAGTATAACTTCCACCCGCGACGTTCACCGACCAGTCGACTCCGGTACCGGTGCTGTTGTCGGTATTGGCGAAACCGGCGCCGGTAAAACCGCCATTGTTACTGTCGACGGTGCCGTCAACGCCGCAGAAGCCGGTGGTATTTTCCTGAATCGTTATCGTGCTCGTGCCGCCGGAACTGCTGCTTGAAGAACTTGAAGAAGAACTCGACGAACTCGAACTGCTTGAAGATGAACTGGAACTGCTGGATGAAGAGCTGCTTGAAGAAGAAACACCGCCGGTGGCGTTATACAACTCGAACTCGGCGATTTGCGGCGCCGTGCTGGCGCTGTCGATCATCAAGTTTACCTTACTCATCGATACAGTACCGAAACCACTGATCACCGCCTGTGTACCGAGCATGCCGCCGGACGCCAGCACGGCGCCGGTGTCGTGATTCACCAGCCGCCAGCCGGTGGTGGCATTGTTCAGTTCGCGAATAATCACCGTGTTAAAAGACGCCGAACCGAAATCCTTGACCGAAATCCGTTCGCCGCTGCTGGAACCGGGCTGCCAATACGAACCGGGGTTACCGTCGACAACGTTGCCGTAACTGGTACCACCACCCTTGCTGGTACCGTCGGCACCACCACCCAACGCCAGATTCGGACCCAAATCGCCCGTCCCGCCGCTCGAAGAAGAGGAAGACGACGATGAGGAGGAACTGGAACTGCCGGAAGAAGACGATGATGAGGACGATGAACTGGAAGAGCTGCTGCTCACCTGGCAGGAGCCGTTGGAGAACTGTACACCGCGATTGGCGCCCGCCAGTGCTTCCACGATCTGCGGGACACAGCCCGCATCATCCAGTAAATAACTGTACGGTATACTGACTGAAGTATTCGACGTCGGATTCGGGCCGGCGGGAGTCTCATCGCTGCCGGGCACCCAAGTCACCGTGCTGGTGAAAATATTGCCCCTTACCTCCCAGAAACCCAATACATCGTCATAGAAACTGCCAAGCGGATTGCGGGCGTTTTCGAAGTAGTTGTTTTCCACCAGGATTTGCGCGCCGCGCCGCGAGTTGATACCGGACTCGTTGATGCCGTTGAAAAGGTTGTTATATGTGTGGGCGGTTGCATAACGTAACAACGGCGTTCGTGAATCGATGTTCTGGTACAGGTTGTGGTGATAGGTAACGAAGTTGTTTTCACTGTCGCTGTCTCCCGAACCAACCAGGCCACCGCGGCCGGAATTCAATAACCGGCTATAGGAAAGCGTTACGTACCTGGTGTTGTTCTTCATATCGAACAGGCCGTCGTAACCTTCGCTCTCGCCGCCAAAAGCCTCTAACGTCACGTGATCCACCCAGATGTTGGAAACATTGCTTTCCATCCCGATGGCATCGCCGCCGTTGGACGTGGTGCCGTTGGATTTTTTTACGTCACGCACATGAACGTTTTGAATAATGATGTTGGACGCATTACGAATGTGAATTCCCACTTCGTCGAACACTGCGCCGCTGCCGACGCCCACAATGGATATATTGCTGACATCCTTGATTTCGATGACACCGTCGGCGGTGTTGCAACTGGCGCCGTCGACATCAGCGGTATTACCGGGTGTGATCGTACCTTCAACAAGAATGGTAACCGGCGTGCTGCTTGAAGCACGATTGCACAACGCGGCGTGGATTTCGGTACCCGTGCCGGCATGCACGATATTCTGATTACCGCCACCGGTGGTGCCGCCGTTTTGACTCGCGAACCCCGTCGCACTGCCTACCACTTGCGCCTGCGTTAGTGAAAAAGGTACCAGGACGGTACATAAGAAAAAAAAGGATCGGATGGACAAGGGTCCATACAAGCGTTTATTGTTCATGTCGCAACACCTTCTGGTTTTGATTTGGGTATGGAGTTCCCGGAACCAGGTTCTGAAGATCCCGGTTAACTCCGCCAGCGGACACTTTGGAAAACCGCTCAACCTCGCCCGAACCGTCTTGGTCTCAGGGCAAGGAGAGTGACAAGGCATTATTTTTTAACCACCCCTCCAACTATCCACCCTCAAAAGCCTTACAATAAATGACACCGGTGTCAACACTTATGCCCAACAAGACTAGAACTGCGCTAGCATTCAGTGCTACCGGTGTCAATACGCTTTGCATACTTTTGATTGGTATGGTGCCGGATTCCAGACATTCCGGATCGACGTAAATAAAAGAAGGCTTGCTTCCTCAGCTACCGGAGTAGCTGGGGAAGCAACAAGGGGGAGGGATTACAAAAGCACAACCTAATGTTGAAGGAGAAGCTATTATACAAGCTATGACACCGGTGTCAATTAAAATGGGTACAGGTTTGGAATTTCTATACAATACGGCTGGCGATCCACGGGAGGGGCAAATGTTAAAACATATCGCTGTATTACCGCTTTTGCTGCTACTGGCCGCTTGCAGCGGCGAAACCGGGAAAACGGGCCGGACCGATGGCACGCTTCAGAGATCCGAGATATTCAACGCCAAGTGGATGGCCGGGCTGCTGGATCCGGCATCCAAGGCGTTTCTCCTGGTCGGCGAGCAGGGTTCGATCCTGCGTTCCGAAAACGGCTATGACTGGAGTTACGCCGATACGCCGGTGATAC
>DASVCP010000316.1:0-4082 GCA_036381555.1 Gammaproteobacteria bacterium | reverse complement strand
AGCACCTCGAAGGGACGCAAGACAAAAAGACTGCTGCCGATCCAGGCGGCCGCAACCGCCGTCACGACGAACAGCAACAGCAAAACCACGTTCCGCTGGAAGATGCGGTTCAACTCGGCGTAAGCGACGGCTCGCGGAACGCCGACACTGACGTAAACGCTGTTTCCCGGTTCGGTGCTAAGCGGAGTATAGGCATAGAGTCGCGGGACGCCGTTCGCATCGGCCGCCTCGGCGGTGCCCTCGCCACCCGCCTCGAGAATAAGCCGGGTAATCGGCGCATCGCCGATCGACCGGCCGATCCAGTCACCCGCATCCGGCTGGTGAGCCAGGACCTTGCCGGTTTCGTCCAGGATGGTAACGGCCGTATCCTCCGGTAGCGGGATACTGGTCAGATGGCGGCTCAGCCAAGCCAGGTCCAGCGCGGCGAATACCACGCCTTCCACGTCGCCCTGGGAATTCAGCACCGGGTAGCCGAAGTTGACACTGCTCCTGCCGGTGATGCGCCCGATCTGGTAATCGCCGACCACAAAATCGCGTGTTTCCAGCGCCTCGCGAAAATAACGGCGGTCATTGAGTTGCACGGTCTTATCCAGCGGCAGGCCGCTGCAACGTGTCAGTCCGTCCGGACCGATAAGGCCGATGTTGGCGTACTGCGGATGGCGCGCGAGCAGTTGCGCGAAAAACCGGCCACACGCCCGCCCGTCGCCCGGTGAACGCACGGCCGGCAGCTCCGCCAGCGTCGGCAACAGCTGCCGGGCGCCGGCAAAGAACTCCTGCTGCCCCAGCAGCACCCGCCGGGCCTGCCGCAGCGCGACGTTCTGAATGTTCCGGGTCTCTTTTTCATGCAGTTCCCAGGCGCTGTACAGCATCAGGCCGCAGGCCGGCACGATAACCAGCAGCAACAGCAAAAGCAGCCGGATGCGGAGGCTGGAGAACAGGGAAAGCCGCATTGAAACTCCTTTTTCGCCGTATGAAGGAACCACGCTCGCTTTTCCGAAATTGTTCTTCCTGTTACGGCATTTGGCGATTTTTCTTAACCTTGATTCTGGATTTGAGGCCCGGAAGAGCCTGTGGGGTTGCAGGCGGAGGGGAAAAGCATCCTCGCGCAGAGACGTGACCGCCAGGGAGGGCGGGCAGCCAGGCTAAAGGTCGCTCTGCGTGTGTGCAGAAGTGTAAACACACGGCATGGAGCAAGCATGAATTTCGCAAGCAGTGACCACTCATCCGGTGTGCCTTTGCCGGTCTTGCACATCAATGAAAAACGTACTAGGGCAAATGCTTCAACTCCGTTTCAATGAATTCACGGGTGGAGTCAAGTACTGACCCGATTGTGCGCATTGCCTGATGATCGATAAGCTTGGAAACCTCTGAAAAAGTCAGAGGCAAGTGTTTGAAGCGGAGATCGTCCGGAATATCCGGGTGTGTTATCCGCGGTGTTCTTTACAGAACAACCTTAAATCTCCCTTAAGGGCAAACGGGATCATCAGGGTAACGCGCACGGGGTCCCGGCAAAGCGGGGTGTATCTGTGGCTAAAATTCTTATTATCGGGGCTGGGCAACGTTTAATCTCCGTATTGGATACGGGGCTCAAGCAAGAGGGCTTTGAAGTCGCGGTGGCGAATAACGGCGTCGCGGCGTTGAGGGTCGTGCAGCGGGAAAAACCCGACGGCGTCATATTGAACCCGGCAATGGCCTGGTTGGGCGGTGTGCAGGTCGGTCGCCGGCATGAAATGACGGACGGCGGCGAACCCATGATTCTGCTGAACCTTAAAACCAACGAGTCAAAAAAAATTTTCCCCAAGGTCAGGTGCAACCGTGACGAACCGGCGGCGTTCGATGCAAACGAACTGATCGCGGGCATGAAGGCGCTGCTCAAGCGCGGTGTGATTGCCGGGCCGGCTGGCGTTCTGCGCGCGGGTTTGATCGAGATGGACCTGGAAGGCTGGACCGTGTCGGTCAAAGGCAGGAAGGTGATATTGACCGCCATTGAATTCGGGTTGCTGCGCATGCTGCTCAACGCCAACGGCCGGGTGCTCACACGTGACATACTGCGGGATATTGTCTGGGAAGACCGGCACGAACATAACTACGGCTCCCGCGCGATCGACGTGCATATCGGGCGCCTGCGCCGCAAACTCGGCGAGATGGCTTCCTGCGTGCAAACGGTGCGCGGCGTGGGTTACCGGTTCGCGGTTGCGCGCGAACGCGTGTGATTCAATCCTGCTGTTACTTATCCAATCGCCATAATAAAAGATAAAGCCTGCCGCACCGTGAACCGGCGCGGCAGGCTTGTTTCGCGGCAAGGCCGCACAAGCACGATCAATCGTCGGAGATCATCGCATTGTTGAGTGTCGCGCCAAAGCTGAACAGGGCCGTGTCCGCCTTCAGCGGATAAACCGGACTGTTGCCGCTGGTATAGAAGACGACGCCGTTTTTCGAAAACTTCACCGCGCCCGATTCCACCGCGATCCGCAGCACGTCGCCGGTGACGACCGGCGTATCCGAACGATACTGACCGTTTTCGCGTGCTTCGCCGTAACCGTTCACCAGCTTGAACGCGAACGGTATCTCATCGGCGGTGGTGCCGGTGTCGTTGTTATTCAAACCGATGAAGCGCACCAGGTCGGCTTCGGACACCGTGAATTCCAGGTAGCCGTCGCCGGCGGCGATCTGTTGTTGCGAAACCGCGCCCGCGTCCAGACAGCCGTCGCAACCGCCGGTCTTCTGCAGGGAATTGCCGTTGGCGGTCACGTTGATCAGGCCGGTCCAGACGACTTCATTGGAACCGGGCGGCGGTTCTTCACCGGAAGAGCCCGCGATCCGCACGTTGGTCAACGTCGAGTTGGCGCTGTACAACGCCGTGTCGACCTGCAACGGATAACTCGCGGTCGCGCCGCTGGTGTAGAACACCGCGCTGTTCTTCGAATAGGTGACGGTGCCGGATTGCACGCTGATGCGCAGCACGTCACCGGTCACGACCGGCGTGTCCGAGAGGTACTGGCCGTTTTCGCGCACCTCGGCGTAACCGTTCACCAGCTTGAACGCGAACGGGATTTCATTGACGCTGGTGCCGGTGTGGTTGTCGTTCAAGCCGATAAAGCGCACCAGGTTGGTTTCCGACACGGTGAACTCGAAATACCCGTCACCGGCGGTGATCTGTTGCACCGAAACCGCGCCCGCATCCTGGCAGCCGTCGCAACCGCCGGTTTTCTGCAGCGAGTTGCCGTTGGCGGTGACATTGACGATATCGGTCCAGATCACGTCCTCCACTTCACCGACGCTGCCGCTGCTACTGGAACTGCTGCTTGAAGAACTCGAGCTGCTGCTTGACGATGAACTGGAACTGCTCGATGACGAACTCGAACTGCTGGAAGACGAACTGCCGGGACTGACGATCAACTGCGCGGGCACCTTGACGATAAAGGCGTCGACCCGCGTGCCGCCGGCGTTGCTGGTCCAGATGAAATACTGCCCGGTGACGTCGAGATTGCCCTTGGGTTGCTTTTCATAGGAATCGCCGCCCACCGGGGAGGACATGTCGGTCATCACCGGCGCGGTCACCAGCACGTCGAACGAACCGTCGAGCGGGAAGCAGATGACCTCGTTGGCCCACGGCGCGCTGGCGGTGGTGGCGTTGCTGCCGCAGGCGTATTGATCCTCGATCGGCACACCGGCAAGCGCATTGGTGTGACTGACGTGGTTGGCCGGCGAGGCCGACCAGTCGTTGTTGGTGTGGAACACCAGCGAACCGTCGAGCGGATTGTCCAGGAAGTCCCACGCCCGGTGCGCGTTGGCCAATGAGTTCCAGTTATCGGCGCCGAGGATATAACCGAATCCCACGTCGGCGTGGCCGACCCCGCCGTCTTCATCCGACACCTGGCGTTCGCCGCCGTTGATCAGGTCGAACACGCGCATGTCCAGACCGTTGCCCGGCAGGCTGCTGATCGCTTCCAGGCTCACCAGCCACTGGCCGCTGCGGTCGAGATGGCATTCGTCCAGTGCGCCGACCGCCGGGAAAAACTCGAGCTGCGCGGTGTTCTCGCGATAGACGACGCAGCCGAGATAATTGCCGCCGTCGCGTA
>DASVCP010000315.1:0-2635 GCA_036381555.1 Gammaproteobacteria bacterium | reverse complement strand
GTTGCAGTGTCGTGAGGTCAAAGCTGGTGTTGGGCGTATCGTCCACCAGGACTTCGAACGTTCCGCCGGTGCCGTTATTGAATACGGACACAATCCACTCGGCCGTTTCGCCGTCGGCATACGCGCCGTTGACCGGATCGGCCGGATTGGGCACGGCGGTTTTAGTCACGATCACGTCACCGGCACGCACCTCGACATCGGTTTGCGCGTTGACGGTTTGCCGGCTGCCGGCGTCGTTGTCGATTTCATTGTAGGAAAATGCGTAATCAAGCGGGTTCAAACCGGGCGCCGGAAACGGTGCGGCATCGTCGCTGGTCAGGCCGAATGTCAGGGTATAAGCGCAGGGAGTGCTTCCGCCGGGCAAATTGGTATCGCCGGGAAAAACAAACGTTATCGGATCGCCGGCGGCCGCCTGCGTTGCGGTAATCGATCCGCCACCGGGCGCGGTACAGTTGCCGGCGAGCGCATCGCCGCCGGTTGCGGCGGTGGTGACCGTAAACGGGCTGGCCGGTAACCGAAAGCCATCAGGTACATTCAAACTGAGTCCAATATCGAATGCGACGTCATCGATAAGGGGGTCGGGAGTTCCGGCAGCACTGTTCGAAATCCTCAGGCGAAAAGTATCGCCGGTGGAATCGGTCACTTCGGCTGTCCCATCCCAGGTGCCGCCGGCATCCATGTAGCCGCGCGCACCGTCCGCGGGAATAAACTCAAAGTTGTCGAGCGTAACCGCCGGCTGTGCATGCACAACTTGCAAGCCGGCCACCAGCAGAAACAGCCAGGCGCAACAATATGCCGATAAGCGACCTGGCGACCGGTGCAAATGAACTGGTGAATTAACCCGCATCAATCCGACATGCTCCTCAACGACGGACTGTTTTTATTCGGCTGGAATGCTGCGCCATAACTGGTTGATTTTGAGGGAAAAGTGGATTGAATGGCGTGATACACGCCGCACTTATACTATTCGGAATAGAACCATTCTGATTGTCGCTGCCCGGAATAGAACCGATCCAATTTTTACTTGCGTCCAAACCCCTAAAGAAAGCGCGTATTAAGCCGAAATGTGAAGTAATTCACAACCATCCGGACTCACCCTTATCTTCAAAAGAGTTTATACCTATACTCCTATAGGATGCCACTAGTCTACGGATAGGCCCGGAAAAGGGGTTCCGCCCTGTGGATTCGCCATATGGAGAAACCAAAATGAACAGTTTTATGCGATTTTGCTTGATTTTCTTGTGCTGCCTGTTCCTGGCAACCGGGCAAAGTGCCTGGGCCACCAACAACGGCGGCGGAAACGGCTGGATGGACTTCTTCGGCTGGGAACTCGACAAGGACAAAGATAAAGACGGGTACAAGGATAAGGACAAGTACAAAGATAAAGATAAGTACAAAGATAAAGACAAGGATAAACATAAGGACGAAGATTGGGATAAAGACAAGGATAAGCACAAAGATCATGACCATGACCATGACCACGGCGGTCATCATCACAAACCCCTCCACCTGGTCATTACCAAAGTATTTACCAATCTCGACAGCAACGAGATTTATATTCACGGACAAGGGTTCTACTCGAAACACAAGTATCCGAATGTCTTGCTGGCTCAAGCCAAAGACACGCCCGGAATGGAGCTTCACGTCCTCAGCCACACCGACAATCTGATCACCGCCTGGTTACCCAACGGTCTGGAACACGGCGATTATCTGCTGGAAGTGAATGTCGGCAATGGTGAAAAACACACAGATACGTTCGATGTCACCATTGGCGGAAGCGGAGTTGAAGGTCCTCAGGGACCTGAAGGACCGCCAGGCCCCGAAGGTCCGCAAGGACCCAAGGGTGACAAAGGCGATCCCGGTGAGCAGGGCCTGCAAGGTCCCAAGGGTGACAAAGGCGATCCCGGTGAGCAGGGTCTGCAAGGGCCCAAGGGTGACAAAGGCGATCCCGGTGAACGAGGCCCGCAAGGTATTCAAGGCGAGCAAGGCGAGCAAGGCCCACGAGGTATACAAGGGGTCAAAGGTGACAAAGGCGACAAAGGTGATAAAGGTGATCCGGGCGAGCAAGGTCCTCCAGGCCCAGGCATGGAATTTAGCCTGGCAGACACAACAACAGTGTCGACCGTCTCCGCAGGAAACCCGAACGGTACTATGTTCTTGATGGAATGCCCGACGGACAGTATGTTGACCGGTTTGAACGTCCGTTACGATCAGACCACAAGCAACATTGTCTTCCTCCAGGGTCAGTGCAAGGCTGTTAACGGCGTTCGACTTGGCGTTAGAGGGCTGATGCCCGAGATGAGCTCAATGACTCCGTCACAGACAACCGCGGGCATACCCAGCGGTACTCTGCAAATGCTGACGTGTCCTCCCAATCAGGTCGTGACGGCATTAAAAGGCGGCATTGCAAATTCCGGTGCGGGTCCGTTGGTGCAAATAGGACTTACCTGCACACTGCTGTTTGTCGGCAGCAATATCGACTCGAACTTCGTGCCGATGTTGCCACCGCCCAACTCGACATCGTTCAGCAACAATCCTCCGGCTTGCACGAACGGCGCCGCGGTTGGCATTACCGGCCACTTCAGTCCGACGGGAATTGAAAGAGTGCAGCTACGCTGCCGTTAAAAACAAGTAT
>DASVCP010000314.1:0-2589 GCA_036381555.1 Gammaproteobacteria bacterium | reverse complement strand
CCGCCCCGGCTATCGAAGGTCCCTGGTCGGAGCCGATCTATCTGAACAGTTCGGGCTTCGATCCTTCGTTGTTTCATGACGATGACGGGCATAAATGGTTGCTGAACATGCTTTGGGATCACCGGCCGCAGCACAACAGTTTTGGCGGCATTCTGTTGCAGGAGTATGACCCGGTAAAGCAGACGCTGGTCGGTCCGGTAGAGAACATCTTTCCCGGCACGGCATTGGGGTTGGTCGAGGGTCCACATATTTATAAAGTGGACGGCTGGTACTATCTGTTAGTCGCGGAAGGCGGCACCTTTCTGACACATGCCGAGACCGTGGCGCGCTCAAAGAATATCCACGGGCCTTACGAGGTCATGCCGGATAATCCCCTGATAACCAGCGCACGTAACCCCCGGCTTCGGCTGCAGTCCGCCGGTCACGGTTCCCTGGTTCGGCATAAGGACGGCAGCTGGTCGTTCGCGCACCTTTGCCGCCGGCCTCTGCCTAACGGCCGTTCGATCCTCGGCCGGGAAACCGCATTGCAGAACATCGAATGGAAGGATGGTTGGCCGCGATTGTCGTCGGGCGGGCGGGAACCTCTCGACAACTTTAAAGCGCCTGAGCTGCCGTTGCATCCCTGGCCAAAGTCGCCCGCGCGCGATGATTTCGATTCGGCGTCGTTGGCCGTCGACTGGCAGGCGCCGCGCGTCGCCATCGACGAGCGGATGGCCAGCCTGACGGCCCGCAAGGGTTACCTGCGCCTGTATGGCCGGGAGAGTATCGTCTCCCGCTTCGAGCAGAGCCTGGTTGCCCGGCGACAGACGAGTTTTCACGTTGAAGCATCGACCTGCGTGGAGTTCGAACCCGAGAATTTCCAGCAGATGGCCGGCCTGGTCGCCTTCTACAGCACCGACAGTTTCTACTATTTATACCTGTCTCACGCGGATCATGCCCCCAAGTGCCTGGGTCTCATGCGTTGCGAGCGGGGCAACATCAGTTTTCCCATCGAAAAGGAATACTTGTTGGACGGTTGGACCAAGGTTTTCCTCAAACTCGTGATACAGCACGATCGCATCCGGTTCTCTTATTCGGAGGACGGCAACGCGTGGACCGTTGCCGGCTGGGAACAGGATGCTTCGATTCTGTCGGACGAACATGCGGCGCCCTGCGGTTTCACCGGTAACTTCGTGGGAATGGCCTGTCAGGATCTTACCGGCGGACGCAAGCATGCCGATTTCGACTGGTTCGAGTATCGTGAGCTTGGGGATTAGAAGCCTTGCGAAGCGAGGAGTATTAAGAAGCGATGAGGCCGAAACTCCTGGTTTTGTTTGCGGTCAATCCGTTATCGAATTACTGTGCGCGCCCCGATTATCGAGAATGGCGGATCAGCTGGGGAGTAGGTTCTAGGTATTAAAGCGACTATGAGATTATATTCGATTATATTGGGTTCGGCTTTGCTTGCCGGCTGCTCCGGCGCCGTCAAAAAAGACGCTTCCATACTGAACGAGCACGTCGAGTACGGGCGGCAAGTTGCGCTGGCGAAGAATTTTTCAAAGGAGACCGATTTTACTGCGCTACGGATGGCTTACACCGAGACGGGCCATTACAGCCCTTATGCGGTCAAGGACATCAAGCCGATAATCGATGCCATGCAAAAAGAGGATTTTGGCAGGTGCAGGCGCCTGGCATTACGGCACCTGGAGAGAGAATTTGTGAGTCTTGCGGCGAATTATGCGGCGATGGTCTGCCATAAGGAACTGGGAAAGGAAGACATCAGCGACCGTTACCGGTTTATTCTTAACGGGTTGATAGATTCGATTTTCGAAAGCGGGGATGGCAGGTCGGCGGACACTGCGTTTGTCACCATAAGCGGAGAGGAATTGTACAGTTTTATCCGCTTGAGCGGTCTGGCGGTGGAGAGCCAGTCCCTGGTTCGCAAGAATGGCCGTGTTTTTGATCTGATGAAGGTGGTGGATCCTGAGACGGACGAAAAGGTGAACCTGTATTTTGACGTGACGCTTCAAACGACAAAGGGCCTGAAGTTTCCTGAAAAGTAAGTGGGAGCGGAGATGGCTGGAGACGATGATAAACCGAATAACGTTGTCGGCCATGGGCGGATTTACAATCAGGTATGCCGCATTCCGCAAGGCAGGGTCGCGACTTACGGCCAGATTGCCGTGCTGGCCGGCATTCCCCGACAGGCCCGGCGGATCGGTTATGCCTTGTCCGCGTTAAAAGACGATTCCGTGCCCTGGCATCGTGTTGTCAACGCCAAAGGCGAAATCAGTCCACGAGCCGACCCAGGTTATGAAAACTACCAGCGGATGTTGTTGGAACAGGAAGGCGTGGTTTTTGACGCGAGCGGGCGGATTCCGCTGGAACAGTATCGCTGGCGGCTCGAATAAGAACTGGCCGTCGATTGCCGGGAGAGAGAAACAGGTGTCGGCGAATTCAACCGCTCGAGAACAGTAGCGCGAGTGCACCGCAATACATTAACAGGATGAGAAAGCTTTCGAACCCGATTCTGCCGATGCCGTAGCGCTCCCGGCGCAAGAAACCCAGAATCAGCACGGCTGTCATCAGGATTGAGAGCAAACCCCAGAG
>DASVCP010000313.1:0-3149 GCA_036381555.1 Gammaproteobacteria bacterium | reverse complement strand
TAGCATATAGATTTGATCATCCGGAAACGCGGTGCAGAAATCCTCCTGACTGTTACCGCCCGGCGCGGCCAGGTCGGCGCCTGTTCCAATATTGGTATAACAGGTTTCGGCGCCTTGCCGGGTGGTTGCGGTTACGGTAATGACATTTTCGCAGTTGGCCGGCGCCGAGTCACTGATAAACCCTCCCTCGTTGCCGGCGGCCACGACCACGACTGTACCGTTGGCGACCGCGGCATCAATGGCCTGCTGTTCAGTATGGGAGCATACGCCGGCGGCACCCAGGCTTAGGTTGATGACATCGGCGGGAGTGGGGTTGTCAGGCACACCGGGCACGGACAGGCCCGCCGCCCAGCGTATCGCGTCGGCGATATCGCTCAGATATCCGCCGCACCGCCCGAGCGCGCGCACCGGCAGCACCCAGGCCTGCTGATCGATGCCGGCGAGGCCGCTGTTGTTGTTGGTTTCAGCCGCCACGATGCCGGCCAGCTTGGTGCCGTGCCAGGTGCTGTTTTCGGCGGGAGAGCCGGCCGGATCGCACCTGTCTTCAGGAACTGCATCGCCGGGATCGGAAGGATCTTCGTCGCGGCCGTCGCCGTCGTTGGCGGTAAAATAAAGATCAGGCTCGGGGGGCGGATCTTCGGCAATGAAGTCGTAACCCGGCAATACGCGCACCAGGTCGTTGTGCGGCAGGATGCCGCTGTCGATCAGGGCGATCACGACACTACTGTTGCCGAACGTTATGTCCCAGGCGGGCTCAGCGTTGATGCCGCCGGCAGTCTCATGCAGATACCATTGGTTGGAATAGTCTGCGTCGTTCGGCACAAACTGCGGATAGCGGCGTAAATCCGGCTCGACGTATTCCACGTCATCACGGCGCATGAGTTCGGCGGCGACAGCCTTGACTTCGTCCAGCTTTTGAAACCTTCCGAGGCTATACACACTGCTTAAATCGCCCAGGGTGCGGAGATGGCGAAGGGGCAGGTTGTTTCCAAGACGCAGTATCTGCCCGTGCCGCTTGTCCCGGGCAGCCGACGGCGTGGGGCCCGCCTTGAACTTGACAATGATCCGGTGGGTCACGGGTTGAGCGCCGGTGGCAGCATACGCATCGGAAAACACAGCAGTGAGAAGCAGAAAGCAGAAAACGGCGGACAGTGAGTATCGGTTGGTCATGTGCCTGGAGTTTTAATTGAGTTCAATTCAGCTTTGTCCGCTTTTGATCGGGTTCGACATATTCAATATCGGAATGAGCGGACAGATTCTTAAGCCGTGCAAGAAATACATCGATCGGACCCGTGGTTTGGCAAAGATACATCGCGGCATTGCCGGACAGCGGGCGTAAAAACGTGACTTCCGCGGCAAGTTCACCTGAGAGTGTTTGCAAAAAGGCTGGCTGGTCGTAATCGAATCCGGGGCGGGAGAAGCCGACGATAATCCGCACCGTTTGGCTATTTGCCTCGTTTCCCGAACCTATGGCGTGATTGGACGGTATGCAGGCTGTCCCCAGCAGGGCCACGACTGCGAAAAGCAGGGCACGCATCATACTGATTTTCCCCTTGGGAATTGCGCTGACAGGCCAATTTTAGAGCAGGAGCCCGGCAATAAGTTTTAACTGACCGGCAAATTTGGGTAATAGTACCGCTACAGGTAAAGACCCCGGGGGTTGCATGCACGGCAAGTATGGAATTCTCCCGAATGGGCGGAAGTCCGAGTCCGATGCCGGATCGCTGCAAAGGTTGCCGACATAATCAGGGGCTGGGGGCTTGGTGCTAGGCAATTGGCGGCAGAGCCAGCCAGAACAGCGATAATTGTAATTCTGCTGCCGGTGGTGGATTCTGAGCCGATTCGGATTAAGCCATCGGCGGTTTATGGAACAAATATCTTGTCGTGATCAGTGCCGCGGAAACAGCTGCATCGGCTTCTGCGGATAAAACCACCTTCTGTCGGGACAGCTTATCCGGCCAGTATATGATTCGCCCAAGGGTAAACGCAGGAAGCGCCTGGAGCGGGTCCGGGTTTAAATACCGGTGCCGGGTGAAAATTCGAGAACTTGACGCTCAACCTGCCGGTCTGAGATGTATACGCATGAGTTAAAAAAGGGAAGCAGGTTGCCGCCACAGAATTATGAGGCGGCTCGATTGGTCCGGCGACTTGTAATTTTTGAATATGTCCTCATATTCAGGGGGATCGGTAAAGATCGGAAAGTCAAGTTCACGGCATTCGATCAGTGGCCCCGAAATTTTAAATATTGACTGTGAGTTTGAGATTAAAGAAATGATGCAACAAAAAGCAGCATTTTCGATCGGTCAGATTATTCGCCATGTGAAGTATAATTACCGGGGCGTGATTGTTGACATCGATCCGATTTTTTCGGCGCCTGATGAGTGGTATGAGGCGATTGCCGCGTCACGCCCTCCCAAGGACAAGCCTTGGTACCATGTGCTGGTCGATGACGGCAATATGCAAACTTATGTCGCCGAGCAATACCTGCTCCCCGATGAGTCCGACGAACCCATAAACCATCCCTATGTGGAAATGTTTTTCTCGGGTTTTGATCGCGATCATTATGTAAGTCGTCAGTCGATTAACTGAACCCTATAATCCGGAGTATGCTGGCTAAAGTTCAATCGCTGGTGAAGTCAATGTTTGAAGCTGCCGAACAACAACCGGCGGGAAGGTCGCACAATTTGCAACTTGCCGCCGCTGCGTTGCTGATCGAAGTCAGCGCGGCGGATTTCGAGCGCCATCCCGAGGAACGCAAGGCCGTTTTCGATGCCTTGACAAAAGTGTTCGAGTTGGACGAGACGACGGTAGAGAGTTTGATGGAAGACGCTGACCATCTGGTTCATACCGCGACTTCGCTGTACGAATTCACCCGTGTTCTAAACGAACATTGCACACACGAGGAAAAGCGCTACTTGGTCGAACAATGCTGGCGGGTGGCCTACGCCGACGGTCATTTGGACAAATATGAAGACCACAGGATTCGTCGGTTATCCGAGCTTTTGCATATTCCGCATCGCGAGTTTATCCAGGCAAAACTGAAGGTTCATCCCCGCAAGTAGGCCTTCAGGAAAGGTTTCGCGGGCAGGCGTTAAACGTTCCCCGCCATCCATGGCGCTCGGATCCCCTGGCAGCAAATGAGTTTGTCT
>DASVCP010000312.1:0-5031 GCA_036381555.1 Gammaproteobacteria bacterium | reverse complement strand
GGCGTCGGTACCCCAAACGATGGGAATGACAACCCCTCCGTCGGAATCGTCCACCGACGCTTCCCAGAAAGCATCGGCCAGGGCCGCCCATTCCGACGGACCGGCCGAGTTGTCGTAGTTGGGCGCGGATTCGCCGCCGTTCAACACGGCGCCCAAATGATAGGTCCCGACTTCTTCCGGCGTAACCGAGCGGATATCCGCCATAACCATCTGTCCGATTTTCTCATCCAGCGTCATTTTATCCAGTAACTCCCGGACCCGGCGTTCGATCTCCGGATCGCGGGCAACCGCGCTTTGCAGTTGCGGCCATTTTTCAGGATGAACGCGCGTCGCCGGACCGGCTGCCTCGCGGCCGCATCCCGTCAGAAGCAAAACACCAAAAACCGCGAATATGCTTAAAACGCCGCCTGACACAGATTTGCTGTTTCTCATCGGGTATCCGTTGTCTGAATGGGAAACCAAGTATACCGCAGACGGGAAAAGCCGCATAACATCCGCGGCGAACACCGAATTGGCATTGACTCTGGAACGGTTATTGCCTTTTTACCGGCAGGAGACTGTTTCCGCAGTCCGGCTTTGAACTTGAAACCTGGTGGAGGACCCATGTTCCGTGAAAAAACCATCGTCGTCACCGGCGCCAACCGGGGAATCGGCTTTGAGGCGGTGAAACAATTGGCCGCTTCCGGCCATACAGTGGTTCTCACCGCCCGCGACGAAGTCAAAGGTAAAGCCGCAGCCGATATACTCGAAGGCGATGTTATCGTGCATCAACTGGACGTGACCGACGAGCGAAGCATTCGCAGGTTCACTGATTTTGTCCAAGACGAATTAATGGCTGTCGATGTGCTCATCAACAACGCCGGATCATCGTTCGATAAACGTAGCGAACAAACCGCCGGCAATCCGCTTTATACATCCGTGGAAATGCTGCGCAAGACCCTGGAAGTGAACCTGGTCGGCGCCTATGCGCTTACCCGCGAACTGCTCCCCTATATCACCCGCGAGAACCGCGCCGACATAATCAATGTTTCATCAGGCATGGGCGCGCTTACCGATATGGGCACCGGCTCGCCGGCCTACCGTATTTCAAAAGCCGCGCTTAACGCGCTGACGGTGTTTCTACATGCCGAACTGTCGAGCAACACGCAAATTCATGTCAACTCCATCTGTCCCGGCTGGGTGCGCACCGCGCTCGGCGGCGCCAACGCGTCCCGCAGTCTCGAGGAAGGCGTGCAGGGCATACTGTGGATTGTCAATGAGGAACCGGAACTCAGCGGGAAATTCATTCGCGACCGGAGTACGATCGACTTTTAATATTTACCGGAAAAGCATTTCTCACGCTAAGGCGCTAAGGCGCTAAGGCTAAGAGATTAACCGGCAGACAAGCCATTATGATGAGGAACTTGTCCCAACAGTTCGCGCCTTTGCGTAAGTATCAATGTATTTAGAATTGATAACGCAACCCGGCTTCAAACCCGCGCCCCGGCTCGGGTGTGAAGTTCTTCAAAAACGACACATGGTTGCGGATTTCCTCGTCGGTGAGGTTGTTGCCTTTCACGAAAACCAGCAATTCGTTTTGGCCCCACGGCACATGATAATCGAAGTACAGATCCATCCGCGTATAGCCTTCGGTTGTCGTTTCGTTTTCCGCCACCTCGTCCTGTTCGGCCACGGACGTCACCCGCAACTTGAGTATCCAGCTCTGCCGGGCATAACTGGCCTCGGCGCCGAGCCGCATCGGCGGGATGCGCGGCACGTTGCCGCCGGCATCGAATCCGGCACGGACGTAATCCGCGAACAGGGTTAAGTCGACATGGCTGGTATCGGACAGCTCGAAGGGAAAGGTAATCTCGCCTTCAATTCCCGAAAAGGTGGCGTCCTGCTGTGAATAACGGCTGATAATCGTTTCCTCGAATTCACCGACATCGTTCAGGAAAACAAAACCGTCGATTTTGTTATAGAACACGTTCAGCTCGCCCAGCACGTCGCCGGCGTGCTTGCGCAGGCCGATCTCGATATTTTGAGAAGTTTCGACTTCGAGACCGGGATTGCCGAATTCATAACGGGCGGTCGCCGAGTGCAACACCCGTTCCTCCGGGTCGGCGGGCTCCATGCAGTCATCCCGCCCGATATTGGAAAACAACTCCTCCACGGTGGCCGCGCGCGCGGAGCGGTTCAACGACATCAACATGTTGCTGTCTTCGCGGAACCGCCAGATGGCGGCCGCGCTGCCGCTCCAGACGGTTTCACCGGCCTCGCAACGGCCGGATTGCATGTCGATGTTCCGGCCGTCCAGGCGCAGGCCGAATTCGTAGCTCCAACGGTTTTTCTCCAGGCTTTCAACGGCAAAGACGCCCCATGACTGAATGTCGGAAGCGGGGATAAACGCTTCTTCGCCCAACGCGCTGAACTCGCGGCCGGCGAACTGCAGACCCAAGACGCCGCTGAGCGATTCCGAATGCCGGTGGTCCAACAGCAACCGGCCCTCGAAGCCTTCGTTGTGAAACACCGTGCCGGTCTCGAAGCCTTCCAGCTCAGCGTGCTCGTAATCGTTGACCGTCAGGCGCGCACGCAATCGGTTGAAAAACCCTTCCATTTTGAGCCCGCCTTTGAGATCGAGGCGCGTCTGTTGCATATCAATCCGGATGCCTTCCTCCGTAGCCTCGCCCTCGTGATGATGTCCGTGCGCGCCGGGCGGCAGACCGTATTCGTTTTCAAGCCGGCTGATGGAAGCGCCCAGGAAACCCCGCTCGCCGATCCAGGAAGCGCCGGCGGTGAGGTTTGCGGCCTCCGTGCCGGAATTGGCAATAAAGCCGTCGGTATTTTCAACCTCTTCATCTCCGGCTGCACCTTCTTCATGCAACGCCTCGAGCGCTTCGACATCAACGGCCAAGCCGGGAATTTCGACATCCCCGGTTTCACGCCACAATCCGTCCAGGTGCCAGGCGACAGAACCATCACCTCCATCGAGCTTGAATACCCCCGTGTCGCCGCTCGAAACAGTATTGTGCCGCAACTCGAAAGCGCCGGCCGGCGTTTCGGGCACGTGTTCCGGAATACGGTTGTCAATCACATTGACCACGCCGCCGATGGCGCCGCTGCCGTACAACAGGGTTGCCGGACCGCGGATCACTTCGATGCGCTCGGCCAGTATCGCCTCAACCGCATTGGCGTGGTCCTGGCTAACCAACGAGGCATCCAACGCGCCGACGCCGTCCTGCAATACCCGCACCCGGCTGCCGGTCTGCCCCCGGATCACCGGCTGACCGACGCCGGGCCCGAAAGAGGCCGAGGTCACGCCGATCTGCCGATTGAGCGTTTCGCCCAGCGTTTTGGCGGCGTTCTCCCGCAGTTCTTCGCCGCTTAACACGTTCACCGGCACCACCGTGTCGGCTTTACGCTTGTCCATGACGCCGCTGACAATGACTTCCTCGATGCCATGCTCATCGTGATCGTGTTGAGCATGAGCCTGCATTGGCAACGCCGGTAGTGCAACCACTGCTAGCCATAGATATTTTTTCATCTTCAAATAACCTCAAAACCGTTGCGACCATTCGACAACGCCGGGTACACCCGCGAACAAAAGCGGGCACGGCAACGCTATCGGACTGTGGAAATTTCCAGCTGGCTGCTTTTCAACAGCTGTTAAGACTTAGCCAAAAGCAACGGGAGGCGCGCGCGAACGTGGAATCAGCCGCGCGGCGGTGATGAAGGTATTGGAATCGCTTAAGTGAAAAGTGTCTTCAAACGGTTCCGGTAGCCGCAGATCGCATTTAATCAGCGCCGCGTGCTCACCGGACTGCAACTGCATGCACACGGCGCACTGGTGAACGCGGACATGATCGTCCGCATCATGGACGTGCAACGCCAAGGCAAGCTGGTTGAACAGCAGCAGCGCGATCGCCAACCAGGCTTTCACCGGCAGACGTTGGCGATACTTCCTGTGACCTTTATAAAGCATTGGCAGCGGCATGGTTACAAGGACGAAGAAAAATACAACAATTAAAGTCAAATTGCCATTGTCTATTACGGCAAATCAAAGGCGCTCTTTTCACCCGGATACGTCAGCCGCCATTGCGCCCGCAACGTGTCCATGGTCTGCATGATTTGCAGGGTCTCATCCAACGGCATGACCGGACTTTCGGTCAGGCCTTTCCGCAAACAGCGCATGACTTCGGTCGCCTCGAAGACAAAACCCCAGCCTTCATAAGCAGTATGGAAAACCTGTTCGTCCTCGCCATGGCGGCCCAGCGTAACCGCCGGCGGATTGCTCAGGGTCGAATGTACTTTGATGTACCCCTCGCTACCCGTGATCAACGCTTCTCTTGGCGAACGGGTGACGATGGACGCATGGATGCTCGCGATTCCGCCGTTGGCATACTTCAACAACGCGCCCATATATTCGTCCACGCCGGTCCGACCGATGTGCGCGAAACCATGAACCTCGGACGGCACGCCAAGCACCATCGACGCCAGGTTCAACGGATACACACCCACGTCCAGCAAAGCACCGCCGCCCAATGCCGGATTGAAGTAGCGGTTCGCAGGATCATACTCTTTTTTTGAGGCAAAACCGGCTATCAGGCTCTGCACGCTGCCGATGGCGTTTTGCGCCAGCAACTCGCGAAGCTTGACCTGACCGGGTACGAAACGCCCCCAAAGCGCCTCCATCAAAAAAATTCCACGGAAACGCGCATAGTCGATCACCCTCTTCGCTTCCGCAGCATTCAATGTAAACGGTTTTTCGCATAGCACCGCCTTGCCGTGTTGTAGCGCCAACAACACATGTTCGCAGTGAAAGGGATGGGGTGTCGCCACATGGACAATATCGATCGCCTCGTCGGCGACGAGAGCTTCGTAACTGCCATAGCGATTGGGAATCCCGAATTTGTCGGCAAACGCCTCGGCGCCGCCTTGCGAGCGGGAGCCGACCGCGTGAACGATTGCCTCGGGCATGGTCATCAACGCCGCGGCAAAATCGCCCGCAATCCAGCCCGTTCCCAATATACCCCAGCGAAATTGTGATGTTGT
>DASVCP010000311.1:0-5000 GCA_036381555.1 Gammaproteobacteria bacterium | reverse complement strand
CAGTGCAATGCCGTCGGTGGACTTCGCGCTAATCAGCCATCGCAAGCGTTCGCGCAACTCGGTTTCGATGCGCAGCCAGCGGGGATAATGTTGGGCGCCCCGGACGAGATTTTCGTTGGCAAAGCGTTCAACGGCTTCGTATGTACACTGAGGCCATGGTCCCATACCCGCATGGTTCAGGTAAATCAGGTTATCGGCATGCGGAAACTGGGGGTTCATATCAAAAAATAAAAGCTTTGACGCAAAGACGCAAAGGCACAGAGATTTTTATTGTAGAACCTTGTCTTCTCGGCGTCTTTGCGTCTCGGCGTCAAATTTTTTATTTATAACGGTATCGTCGCCCTTATGTAGTAGAGGGCGCCGCGCGGGTCGTGCACCTTGGAATCGAAACCGCCGTTGGTGGAAACGTAAGGCGGATCTTCGTCGGTCACATTGATACCGCCGATGCTAAGTACCATGCCTTCATCGTTGTCGCCCCAGGGTGCAAACCTGTAGTTGTATTGCAAGTCGAAGGTGGTGTGTGCGTCGATGGTGGCGTTGTTGTTGGCGTCGTCCTCATAGGAGCTGATATGCCGGGCAAAGGTGTTGACCGAGTGGTTTTCGTTCATCCAGCCCAGGTGAATATTAGCGCGCAACTCGGGCGCCGAGGTGCCGAAATTTGTGAAATTACGATTGCCTGCGCCTTCAACGCTGCCGGCCTGCGGGTCTTCCAGATCGTAACTGAGGATATGTGTCAGTTCGGCGCCAAGGCGGAAATTCTCCACCGTGAAACTGGCGCCAAGATCGATGCCGTCGGTTTTCAGACTTGAGGCGTTGTCATAATAAACGTGAATGCGCTCTATCGTCAGCGGGCTGATTACACCGCCTGCAAAGTCGATCTGACTTAACGCCTGGGGATCGTTGCCAAAAAACGCGGCGTCGTGCACGGCCTGCGGATTCTGCTGGATAATGACTTGGTCGTAATCATAGGTCCAGTAATCCAGACTGATTTCTGCGGACCGGCTGTCGGATATCCACGTCAGTCCCAGATTACCGACATCCGCCTCTTCCGGCAGTAGCGGATCAGCAGGATTCGCCTGCGCGCGCGCCGCCAGGAACTGGGTGCCGGCGAGCGTGGTGATCTCGTTCAGCGTGGTTTGAACTCCGTATTGCTGGAACAATGACGGGGCCCGGAACGAGGTGCTCAATGAGCCGCGAACCGACAGATTATCGTTCGGTCGCCACAATAATGCGAGCTTGGGGTCGGTGGAGTCGACATCATCGCCATAGTTTTCGTGCCGCAAGGAAAACTGAACCGTTACCGAGGAGCTGAAGGGCAAGGACAGTTCCGAGAAAATCGCCGAGACATCGCGGTTAGCGTCAAAATCCGGATTGCCGACCAGGAACATGAAGTTTTCGTTGTTGGCGTTTTCATCGTAATCGTGTTCCAGTGCTTCATCCCGGTACTGAATGCCGGCGGCGACTCCGACGGAACCCCCGTCGAGTTCAAACCATTCCCCGCTGACCACGCCTGTCAGCGTTGTTAATTCCGCCTGGGCATCGATTCTGAAATCACCGGTGACATAGTCCAGCATTTCCGAGCTGTTGGCATTGAATGGGGGGGTGGGCGAGGCAAAGGGATTGTAAAAGAAACAACCGGCTGCGGGATTGCCTATATCAGCCGGATTACCGGAACAGCTGGCGCCGCCCAAGCCTGCCAGGGCTCTCTGGAATTCGCTGTTCAGCGTGTCTTTGGCGGTTAATACGAAGTCGTTTTTACTGTAAGAGGTGTCGACATCCCAGGTCCAGCCGTTGTTGAATACCCCGCCTAATCCGGCCGCGAAGCGGAGTGTTTCCGATTCGTGTTCGCTGATCAGCGCTTCGGCGCCGGTTGCCAGTACACGACCGACAAATGCTACATCGACCCCGAAAGGATTGTTGGGGTGGTAATCGGGTATACCAGGCAGGGTGGCGATAGGGAAAGACGGGGAATTGCGTCGCTCGGCGTTGTTGTTGGCATAAGCAATCTCGGCGTCGAAGTCGAGCGTATCGCTGAACCTGTGCGTCAGGTGCGAATAGAATTGTGTGCGTTCTTCCTGTGGCACCAGACTGTAAAACGAGCCGAAATCGAAGGAGCAAACGCCCGCCGTCCCGGTGGGTTCATTCGCCGGCGGAATAGAGGTTGTACCGCCATTGGCTGCAACTTCGTCACAGTTGGGGTCGGCGATGAGGGGCGGCGTGGCGCTCAAGCCTTCCATAAAATCGGCCGTGCCATTCAAGTTGCCATCGTAAGCCAGGGTCCAGACGGCGGTTGTGACCGGGCTGGGGCCGGTCGGCTGAGTGGGGACCAGGAACGAGCCGGGGAAACCGGCAATACTGACGTCGTCGCCGGGCGCCGAGAGTCTTTTATCCTCGGTGGTCAATTCACTCCGGTCGAAGAGGCTGACTGCCGCCATGATATGTGTGTTGTCGTTTCCCGTGCCGAAAATGGCGCCCATGATGGTTTCCTGTTGGCCATAGTCCCCGCTTTGGTATTCGAGCTGGATTTCAGCCCCGTCGAAATCGTTGCGGGTATGGAAGTTCACCACGCCGGCAACCGCGTCCGATCCATATAACGAGGCCGCGCCGTCTTTTAGAATTTCAATACGGTCGATGGCAATGAGCGGTACCAGCGATGCTGTATCGACGAAATTCTCCCCCTTGTTGGTGACGAACGCGCTGTAGGTCTGGCGCCGGTTGTTCAATAACACCAGGGTTGAGGCAACTCCCAGGCCCCGCAGGTTGATATTGCTGGTGCCGCTGGTGAAGTTCTGTGTAAAGGCGTCGGTATTGTTTTCGGAACCGGTATTGATGGTCAGGTTGTTGATAATGTCTGCAAGCCGCACGGCGCCAAGATCGGCGATGTCGTTAAAATCAATGGATTGCAGCGGAGAAGCGAGATTTTCCTGGGTGAGGCCTTTGATGAATGAACCTGTTACCAGAAGTTCTTCGGTTACATTTCGCGGTGCGGCCGGGGGAGTGGGAGGAGGTGCGGCCTGCGTCAAACCTTCGTCCTCATCCTGTGCCATGGAAATCGAACTGACTAATAACAGCGTTAGCAGTAAGTGCTTGCAGGTAATACGTATATCCGTTATCAGGTATTTTTTCATGACGTCTCTCCAGTGCTTGCCCACAGTCCAGCGAAATTGTACAGAGGTTTATCCGTACGCAAGAACCCTTTTTATAGGAAAGTTTTGAATAAGTCCATCCCGGTCTTGCGCGGAATTTTTTCGGCGTAAGACCGGGAGGATCCGGTTATTTTTTGTAGGTAAAAGGCTTGTTCAGTTTTTTGGGAACCGCCACGTTTTTCAGCCTGATGTAGTCGGGCAGCCCGTTTTTATAAGGAGGGTAATCTTCGCCTTCAATAAGCGGCTGGAGATAACGGCGGCACGCTTCAGTAATGCCGAAGCCGTCTTCCGAAATATAGTCGGCCGGCATTTTCTTTTCGACATTTGCCACATCGGCGAGGTTGGCCGAACCCACTTCCCACCGGTAAGGTGAATCGGACTTGCGAACGATGGTCGGCATAACCGCGGTTTTGCCTGCCAAAGCCAATTCGACCGCGGCTTTGCCCATCGCATAGGCCTGTTCAACGTCTGTTTTGGAGGCGATGTGACGGGCGGCCCGCTGTAAATAATCGGCCACTGCGTAATGATATTTGTAACCCAGTTTGTCTTTGACCAGTTGCGCGATGACCGGCGCCACTCCACCCAACTGGGCATGCCCAAACGCATCCTTGCTGCCGGACTCGGCCAGGAATTTGCCGCCGGCGTTTTTGACGCCTTCGGAAACGACAATCACGCAGTAACCATAGTTATCCACCGATTCCTTGACGCGGGCGAGAAAGCCGGCTTCGTCGAACACGACTTCAGGAAACAGGATGACGTGAGGTGCGTCACCTTGCTTTTCGGCGGCCAGGCCCGCCGCGGCGGCGATCCAGCCCGCATGGCGCCCCATGACTTCCAGCACAAATACTTTGGTCGAGGTCAGGGCCATCGAAGCGACGTCAAAGGCCGCTTCGCGGGTGGAAATCGCCACATACTTGGCGACCGACCCGAATCCAGGGCAGGTGTCCGTGATCGGCAGATCGTTGTCGATGGTCTTGGGTACGCCCACGCAGGTAATCGGGTAGCCCAACGATTCACTGATTTGGGACACCTTGTGCGAGGTATCCTGGGAATCACCGCCGCCATTGTAGAAAAAATAGCCAATATCATACGCTTTGAACACCTCGATCAGCCGCTCATACTCGGCCTTGTTTTCTTCGAGACCTTTGAGTTTATAACGACATGAACCAAATGCACCGGCTGGTGTGTGTTTCAAGGCGGCGATCGCCTCCGCTGACTCCATACCTGTGTCGATCAGATCTTCGGTCAACGCGCCGATAATGCCGTTACGGCCGGCGTAGACGTTACTGATCTTGTCAGGATGTTGACGGGCGGTTTCGATAACGCCCGCGGCTGATGCATTGATGACGGAGGTGACTCCTCCGGACTGGGCGTAAAAAGCATTTTTAGGCATAGGTTCTCTCGGTGATTTAGGTACTGACTTGTGCTCGGATTTAACCGGGTATCCGGGTTTGAGCGGGCGATGGTACGACAAAATAATCTGTAAGCAAAATTTTTGCCGGCACCCGGATACCGGCAAGTGCCGCACCCATTCATTTCAGGCTAATAAAGGGCGAGTCCGGCAACGGCCAAGACATGTTAAAATCCTTTTATTTCAATATGTTATTTAATTTTTTAAAGGTAAATTTTGAGGTTAGCGCAGATCAGAATAATACATTCAATTCACGCCCATGTTTCAAGATTTTCCCGCATATGCCGATCATGCCTTTAGGTTCAACATTTCGTTCAAGCACCTGGGCTGAGTAAGTTGTCAGGGTGAGAGCCGGGAAAAAATTTTTGGAAATTAATATATGGATGACGACGTTCAACAATCGAAAATACTCTGTGTGGATAACGATCCCAGTGTGCTTGCCA
>DASVCP010000310.1:0-2469 GCA_036381555.1 Gammaproteobacteria bacterium | reverse complement strand
AGTACGGATAAGCGAGTTTAAAAAACTCATACTTATCGAAGTTCAAGAAAACGCAAAATTTATTTGTACTCGGCTTCATGTTTGGTGATTTCGCCCGTATTTCTGAGCGTCCGTTTATCTTTGTTTTCACTAAAACAATCGGGAGGGTAGTTAATGAAATGTAAACCGGGAATTTATCTTGCCGTACTGGCAGCGGTCTTCCTGTCCGCCGCCAACGCGCAAAATTACAATTACGCCGAAGTCATGCAGAAATCGCTGTTTTTCTACGAGGCGCAACGATCGGGTGACCTGCCGGAAAACAACGAGATCATCTGGCGGGCGGATTCGGCGCTTAACGACGGCGCAGACGTCGGACTGGACCTTACCGGCGGTTGGTATGATGCCGGTGACCACGTCAAGTTCGGCCTGCCGATGGCGTCCAGCGCCATGACGCTGGGCTGGGCCGTGTATGAGTACGGCGATGCCGTTCAGGCAGCGGGACTTCACCAAAAAACGCTGGATAACATCAAGTGGGCTACGGACTATTTCATTAAAGCCCACCCTTCTCCCAACGAGTTTTATTATCAGGTGGGGGACGGCAGCGACGACCACGGATGGTGGGGTCCGGCCGAAGTGATGGAAGAAGTCATGGTCAGGCCGTCCTTTAAAGTGACGACGTCGTCACCGGGCTCGACGGTGACCGGCGCCACCGCCGCCGCACTGGCGGTTGCCTCGGTCATTTTCGAATCGAGCGACCCGGCTTACGCGGCACTTTGCCTGAGTCATGCGCGCGACCTTTTCGATTTCGCCCACGCTACGCAAAGCGACGCCGGCTACCGGGAAGCCATCGGCTTTTACGATTCCTTCAGCGGCTTCTGGGACGAACTGTCGGCGGCGGCGGCCTGGCTGTACCTGAAAACCGGCGAAGCCGATTATCTGGTCAAGGCCGAAGAGGCGGCCACTCACTGGGGCACCGAACGGCGAAGCAACGTGTGGACTTACAAGTGGACGCACTCGTGGGACGATATGCATTTCATGACCGCCATCCTGCTGGCACGGATTACCGGCAAACAAATTTACATCGATGCCGTCGAAAGAAATCTGGATTTCTGGCAACCGGGCGGCGGCGTTACTTACACGCCGGGAGGACTTGCCTGGCTGGACCAGTGGGGCTCGTTGCGTTATGCCGCCAATGCTTCCTTCCTGGCATTCGTCTGGTCGGATACACCTCTCGGCAACACAACCAAGAAACCGGCTTACCGCACTTTCGCCGAAAACCAGATCAACTACATTCTGGGAGACAATCCGCGGAACAGCAGTTACGTTATCGGTTTTGGCGTCAACCCGCCCAAGAACCCGCACCACCGCACGGCCCATGGCGCCTGGTACAACGACATCAACTTTCCGCCCGATAACCGTCATATCCTGTTCGGCGCCCTGGTGGGGGGACCCGGCAGCAACGATGCGTACGAAGACAACCGCACCGACTACCAGAAAAACGAAGTGGCCACCGACTACAACGCCGGTTTCTTCGGCGCGCTGGCCAGGATGTATGAACTCTACGGCGGTTCCCTGCTCGCCGGTTTTCCGGCCAACCATTTCAAACCCGAATCGGAGCGATTGCCGGAATATTTCGTGCGGGCCAAGATCAGCTCCGAAAGCGACAACTCGACGGAGATACTCACCCAGACGAGTAACCGCTCGGCCTGGCCGGCCACGGTACGCGACGATCTTTCCTATCGATATTTCTTCGATATCAGCGAGACGCTCGCGGCCGGCTATACCATTAACGACATTTCGGTTGTTCAGGGTTCGGGAGAAGCCGGCGTGGTGTCGGGGCCCGTGCATTGGGGCGGAAACATCTACTATGTCGAGATGGACTTGAGCGGCACCAAGATTTATCCTGCTGGGCGGGCCGAGTCGGAACGGCAAAGCTCCTTTTCCATCAGCGCCCCCGCAGGCGCCGCCTGGGATCCGTCCAATGACTGGTCGCGACAAGGTCTGGTCAGCAGCCCGTTTACCTTCGAACCGGTCGATCAAACCGGTCTGACCGGGTTTATTCCGCTGTATTCCGGCGGGGTTCTGCTGTTCGGCCAGGAGCCGCCGGCGGACGGAGATCCGCCGCCACCGCCGCCGGAAAATCCCGACATGTGGATTTCGAGTATCGATATGACACCGTCGATCCAGGGGCCCTGGAAAACGGTTAACGCGCAAGTCCGCATTGTCGATGAAACCGGTATGCCGGTCAGCGGCGCGGTCGTCTCCGTATCCTGGAGCGGGCTGGTGAACGGTACAGGCAGCGCCATCACCGACACTGCCGGCATCGCGGCGCTTGTTTCGCCCAAGACCCGGAACAGCGGAACAATCACGCTGACGGTGACGAATGTCAGCATGAATGGCTTTGACTATGTTCCGGCCTCCAATGTTGAAACCTCGGACAGCCTGGCAATTCCGTAGTGTCGTCATCTCCCGCATGATTTCGCATGAACA
>DASVCP010000309.1:0-5810 GCA_036381555.1 Gammaproteobacteria bacterium | reverse complement strand
AGGCCGTGGCGCACTTACCGGTCAATGTTCAGGGCCTGGATTGCGACTTTTATGCGTTTTCCGGGCATAAACTGTTCGGCCCCACCGGCATCGGCGTACTTTACGGCAAGGAAACACTGCTGGACAGCATGCCGCCTTATCAGGGCGGGGGCGAGATGATTAAAATGGTATCTTTCGAGAAAACCGAGTACGCCGGTTTGCCGCACAAGTTCGAAGCGGGCACGCCCAACATTGCCGGCGCCATCGGGCTTGGTGCCGCCATCGACTACCTGTTGCAATTCGATCCCGAGATCGTGGCCGGTCATGAGCGTAAACTGTTAGAGCATGCCCACCGGCAGGGAGAGGCTTTCGAAGGCTTGCGCATTATCGGCCGGGCGAAAAGCAAGATTGCCATCTTTTCGTTCGTGCTGGATGGTGTGCACCCGCACGATATCGGCACGATCCTCGACCGTGAAGGTGTCGCCATTCGCGCCGGTCACCATTGCGCAATGCCGGTGATGCAGCATTTGCAGTTGCCCGCGACTGCCCGTGCCTCATTCTCAATTTACAACACTATTGAGGAAGTGGAGGCCTTGTTTCAAGGGTTGACCATGGTCAAAAGGTTGTTTCAATGAATCCGGAACTCCGCGAACTCTACCAGTCGGTCATCATCGATCACGGAAAAAATCCCCGCCATTTCAAGGAAATCGAGGGTTACACCCACAAGCTGGAAGGGTACAACCCTTTGTGCGGCGACCGGTTAACGCTGTATTTGAAAGTGAAGGACGACGTCATCCAGGAAATCGGCTTCACCGGTTCCGGCTGCGCGATATCGATGGCTTCCTCCTCATTGATGAGCGAGGCGATCAAAGGAAAATCCGTGCAGGAAGCAGAGGGGCTCTACCGGCGCTTCCATAATATGCTGACCGGCAGTAAAGCCGATGCGGGCGACGAAGAGTCCGACAAGCTCGCCGTGCTCGGCGGCGTCAAGGAGTTTCCGACGCGCATCAAGTGCGCGACCCTGGCATGGCACACCTTGAAGCACGCCTTACAGAAATCCGAACAGCCCGTAACCACAGAATGAATCAGTTGGGAAAAATATGACAGTTCAAACCTACTTACCAAATACGGACAGTCAATCGCAACCGTCGCTGGTACAACTGACGCCAGTGGCGCTTGAACATGTCCGGGAACAGCTTGCCCGCCAATCATCGGCTATAGGTCTGCGGTTGGGCGTTAAAAGCAGCGGCTGCTCCGGCTGGAAATATGACATTTCGCTGGCCGAGTCCGTCAATGACGGCGATATCGCCGTTCAGATAGACGACGTAACGGTTTATATCGATTCGGCCAGCATCGAATTTGTCAAAGGCACGCAAATCGATTTTGTTCGCGAAGGCCTGAATCGAACCTTTCGCTTCAACAACCCCAACATCGAATCGGAATGCGGCTGTGGCGAAAGTTTTTCGATTAAGTCGCTTTAAGAAAAGTATCGATGCGTAGCGAATGGATCACAACCACCCGTGATTGCAAGGCACGCCTGGTTCCCGAAGGCACCGAAATCAGGATTCCTGAAGGCACGCGCGTGTTCCTTACCCAGGCGCTGGGCGACAGCTTCACGGTAAATATCGAGGGCAATCTTGCCCGCATTGAGGGCGAGGACGCCGATGCGCTGGGCAAAGTCGCGCAGGGTTTCGTGTTCGAAGATAACGGGCCGGCGGGTGACGTAAACGAAGACCACATCTGGCAGGTATTGAAAACCTGCTACGACCCTGAAATTCCGGTCAATATTGTCGACCTGGGCCTGATCTACGAATGCACAATCACCAAAAAATCTCCCGGCGACAACGAAGTCTTCATCCGAATGACCCTGACGGCGCCCGGATGCGGCATGGGCGGCGTACTGGCCGATGAAGTCAAGCAAAAGGTGTTGAAAGTGCCGAATGTGAGCGACGTACAGGTGGAGCTGACTTTCGATCCACCGTGGAATCAAAATATGCTGTCGGAAGTCGCCAGGCTGGAACTGGGTTTGCTATAACTTATTTCCGGCAACCCAACGATACATGACAGCCGGCCGGTTTGTAACACAGCACAACCGGCTGCCATAACCCATACGTTATCCACCCACCAGCGAGCAGGAAATCAATGCCGGCACCTGCCGCGCACGTCCCGATCTCCGTGAAGGCCCCTGCTCCTGTCGTGGCTGTGGTTTTGACCGGTTGCTCTCGCCGGTTTTTCGGCGTCCGTCATCCGCCGGTTTATTATGTGTGTTCTGACGTGATGTAGACTTCGACTGCGAGGATAATGATTTGCGCTGTTCTGTTCCACGACGGCTGTCCCTCCGTGGGGCTGTCTTGCCGTTACGCGGCCTGCCTGTATCCACCGTCGCGTTTAATTTAACTCCGTCGTAACCCGGTATAATCACTCGCGCGATATCTTTCTGTATTAACCGTTCGATATCCCTGAGCAATTTGCTTTCTTCAGCGCTCACCAGCGATGCCGCCTGGCCTTCCTTGCCCGCCCGGCCGGTCCGGCCGATCCGATGCACATAATCTTCCGGCACGTTCGGCAGATCGTAATTCACCACGTGCGGCAACTGATCGATATCCAGCCCGCGGGCCGCAATGTCGGTGGCAACCAACACGCGCACCGCACCCGATTTAAAATCGGCCAATGCACGTGTGCGTGCTCCCTGCGTCTTGTTGCCGTGAATCGCACTCGCACTCAAACCGTCCGCCTTGAGCTGCCTGGCCAAGCGATCAGCATTGTGCTTGGTGCGTATAAAGACCAATACCTGCCGCCAGTTATTCGAACCGATCAGATGAGACAACAGTTCGCGCTTGCGTTTTTGCTCGACCGGGTGAACGACCTGCGTGATAAGTTCTACGGATGAGTTCCGGCGTGCAACCTCAACCAATGCCGGAGACTTCAAAAGCCCGTCAGCGAGTTTTTTGATCTCAGCGGAAAAAGTGGCGGAAAATAACAGGTTCTGCCGGACCTTGGGTAACAGCGGTAATATTCTGCGAATCTGAGGAATAAAACCCATATCCAGCATGCGGTCTGCTTCATCCAATACCAGAATTTCGATGTTCGAAAGATCTATCGTTCTCTGCTCCAGGTGGTCCAGCAGACGTCCGGGCGTGGCAACTACGATATCCACTCCGCGACGTAAAACTTTAATCTGTGAGCCAATACTGACGCCGCCGAAAATCGACGCACTCTTCAATGGCAGATACCGGCCATACGTTTTCACGCTCTGTTCAACCTGGGCGGCAAGTTCCCGTGTCGGTGTCAAAACCAGTGCACGAACCGGGCGCTGCCCGTTGTTTTTTGCCGGAGAATTATTTGACCTCAGATACAACCGTTGTAAAAGCGGCAATGTGAATCCCGCTGTTTTGCCGGTGCCGGTCTGGGCGCCGGCCATAATGTCACGGCCTTCCAGGATCAGTGGAATGGCCTGAGCCTGTATGGGAGTTGGCGTGCTATAACCTTGTTCGTTAACGGCACGGAGTAATTCGGCCGACAGGCCGAGAGAATTAAATGACATAAATTAAGACTGCTCCAGGATAGCCTGTCCCTCTTATTTCGGGGATCGGTCCAGGCAAAATATGAATGTTATTCGAGGTGAGCCGGAAGGGATTACCGCGACGGGGTTAGGATTAAACCCCTGGCACAGACCGAAGGTGCGATGGGCGCGAGTATAGCAGAACGATGCTGGCAATAAAGCACTGTTTAACCCGTCCATAAGAAAGTTGTCGCAATTCAGCGACAGAAAAAACCCTTTCTGAGACTCCATTTTCCGCGATAAATCAAAATCATTGTCGCTGTTTAACGACATTTTTATTAACCTGCCTCCCGCTTTTACCATTATAACCCGTTGTTTTCCCTTATCTTTCCGGTACTGGCATGCCCCTTGATAGATGGAGACCGTCCCGATTATTTGGACACGTTCCATAAACATAAATGACAACAACGGTAGGAGAAACTTTATGCGTAACACCCTGGCTATTTTGTTAGGTTTGATGGTGGCTTCCGGTACCGTCCTGGCAAACGAAGAAAGCGTTGGCCTGGATCAGGATCAGGACGGGTTGATCAGTCTGGAAGAAGCCGCAGCGGACCAAAGCCTGGCTGACAACTTTAATGAACTTGATGTGGATGCGGACGGTTATTTAAGTTCAGACGAATTGAATGCCGGAGATTCCGAATAAATTATCCGGAATTCGGGTAGTTCTGGCACAAGGATGTGCCACTCAAACAATCCACCGGGGTACCCCGCCCTTCCCGGATAAGATCTTATTTTTATAGGTTAAGCACCCAAACGAAAACTGTCGCTTTTCAGCGACGGTGTCAGTCTTGGGAAATAGCTTTGTTTTTTCTATCACCACTTCCTCTTTTTTTCTCAGGACGAAAAGCGGTATTCTTTATACAGAATCCGGTTTCAAGGCACCGATCGGACGGAATATATGCAGGCTATTTGCCCACAACTCAGCAATCACCGTTACACCATGCTATCGGCATGATGCTTGCATTGAATGCATTACGTAAACACAAGTATGGTTAACCGATGGAGGCAGCAGAATGATGTGCGACAACGCAAACGAAACCCGACGCCGCGAAAAGGAAAACCAGCAGGTGGATGAAGCTTCCGAAGAGTCGTTCCCCGCCAGTGATCCGCCCGCGTTCACACCCATCTGCCATCCGGGTCCACCGGAGCGCCAACGCCAATGCCCCGGCATTTCACCCGCTTAATGACTTCGCTGCCAGGGCCAGCGACCGGTCATTTCCAATTCGAGTGTAAAACTCAAAAAAGTTCTGATTAAAACGATAATCGCGAGCACACCGACACTGGTGAACGTCAAATCGATCGCAACCGTTCGAATAATATCCGCCGCCACCAGGAACTCAAGCCCCGAAAGTATTTCCCGCGCCATCTCCCGGCGATACTCCCTGAAAACATCCATTCGCTCGATTCGTTTCGACCTGAGCATCAATGCCCGTACGGTGGAATACAAGGCCAGCAAGGCAATAACCAAAATACCCATCAGTTCCAGCGCGTTTGCACAAAATTCGGCTACCGGAATCACTATATCCATATACCGACGCTAAGGCTTTGTGTGTGCGGCATCAATTCGGGACAGTGCGTGTGGCTATGCGCCATTTTCTTCTCATCAGGCCACGTCCGGATTTTTAGAATTTTTATGCCGAACTTATATGGCTGGGCTGCCGCCGCCTCGCGTTTCACACCGCTTCATTGATCACTTTCAGAAACTTCTCGCCATAGCGCTCCAGCTTTGCCTGTCCCACGCCGTTGATGCTTAACAACTGCTGCTCTGTACGCGGCCGGTATTCCATCATTTCCATCAAGGTCGCGTCATGAAAAATGACGTACGGCGGCACGCCCTGTTCGTCCGCCAGCCGCTTGCGACAGAGCCTGAGCGCCTCCCATAAATCTCCGTCTTCATCGGATACAGTGGCGTACTTGCGCGGTGGCTTTTTCCGCGGCTTTTGGGAAGACGGGTACAGGTCCTCCCTGAGGAACAACGTTATATCACCGCGCAGCAAAGGACGGCATGCTTCCGTCAACACCAGTGCGCCATAGCGCTCCACATCGGCGCGCAAAAACCCCCGGACCAGCAACTGCCTCACGATGGAGCGCCACTGCTGCTCCGAATGTTCTTTGCCGATTCCGAAAGTACTGAGCGTCTGGTGCCGGTATTGATCGATCTTATCGGTCTGCTTCCCCGTCAACACATCGATAATATGCGCCACTCCAAAGCGTTGCCCGGTGCGATAAACGCAGGACAACAGCTTTTGCGCGGACACCGTCGCATCCC
>DASVCP010000308.1:0-9412 GCA_036381555.1 Gammaproteobacteria bacterium | reverse complement strand
GAAACGCCTCCGTCAGAGCCTCTTCGCTGTCTCCCACCTCGCACACTAAAATTCCTCCCGGATTCAAACGGTCGGCCGCCCCGCTTAAAATTCTGCGCACAATGTCCAGTCCATCGTCACCGGCCGCCAGCGCCAGACTGGGCTCGGCGGAGTATTCTGTTGGAAGGCTTGCCATTATCCCGGCAGCCACATAAGGCGGATTACTGACGATAATATCGTAGCGCCGCCGGGGCAACCCTTTGTAAACGTCCGCCTGCAGCAGTGTGACCCTGTCCCCCAGCCGATGTTTCCGACAGTTGATGGCCGCCACCGCCAAGGCATCGCCGGATATATCCGTCGCATCCACTTTCGCATCGGCAAATTGCACAGCACAAGCTATCGCTATACAGCCACTGCCGGTACAAAGATCCAGAATGCGGCCCGGCGCGGCAGTCAACCACGGCGAGAATTCCCTGCCGATCAGTTCGGCGATAGGAGATCGTGGCACAATAACCCGTTCATCCACATAGAACTCCAGCCCGGCAAACCAGGCGCTGTTAAGCAAATAAGCCAAGGGCTTGCGGGTTTGAATACGTTGCTGCACCAAGGCTTCGACACGCTCGATCTCGAGCTGTTCAACCGTGGCTGTCGGCTCGGGTAACGGTTCCGCGGGCGAGAATCCCAGCGCCTGAATAACCAGCCAGGCGGCTTCATCGCCGGCATTCTCGGTGCCGTGCCCAAACACCAGACCGGCGTCCTCCAGGCGGCTTGCGACCGCATCTATGAGTTGCCACCGTGTGCAAGGAACAGGATAAGACATTTTTTTTATCCCTCATTCATAATTCCGGCCGCGCAAGTTGCATTCCCGCGGCTCCGCTGCCATTATTGCGCTCCGTAATGCGTCTCTCATTTAAATATACGTTTTCATGAAACACAGCGGGCTTTCTACGCCGACACTCATTCTTGCCACCGTCATTCTCGGACTGGCGGCTCTGCTCGCCGGCCTGTACGTCGGAACACTAAGCAAAGGAAATCAAGGCGATGCAATTACGCTAACCGCAGGCACGTTGTTTCCCGCGGATTTTCGAGCGCTGGCCGAGTTTGAACTAAACGATCAAACGGGTCAAACCTTTACCAGGGAGCGGTTGGCAGGCTCATGGAACCTGATATTTTTCGGTTACACCTATTGTCCGGACGTCTGCCCTCTCACTTTGACGATCTTTAAGCAGATCAAGGCAGCACTGGCCGGCGAAGTCCGGCCACAGACTTCGCCCCTCAATTTTATTCTGGTTTCGGTTGACCCTGAACGCGATAGTCCGGATCGCCTCAAAGAGTATCTCGACTTTTTCGACCCGGAGTTCATCGGGCTGACGGATACGTCGACCGAACAACAGCAACTGAATTCATTGACCCGCAGCCTGGGCGCCTATTACGGCAAACATGAGCACGAGGCTAACGAAGCCTATCTGGTCGACCATAGCGCCGGCATCTATCTGATCGATCCGCAAGCCCGGGCTCACGCGTTGTTTTCGACGCCTCACCGTCCGGATGAAATCGCCCGGGATCTCCTGACCATTATCGAGAACTACAAAGCTGATGACTCTTAAGCGGATTTTCCCGTTACTGTTGCTGGTTTTTATCAATCCGTCTCACGCGGGCGAAATGCTGGCCTTCCAGAATACTTACATCATTGCCGCACCGCCGGGCGTTGAAACCATGGCCGCCTATCTTACCGTGATCAATTCCGGCAAGCGGGACAAAAAGATCGTTCGTATCGACAGTCATCAGTTCGAATCCGCAGAAATTCATCGCAGCACCGTCGAGGCGGGTGTCGCCAAAATGGAAAAACTGGATATCCTGCAGGTGCCCGCTAATTCGATGGTCGAGTTGTCGCCTGGCGGTTTGCACATAATGCTCATCGGCCCCAAACAGCCCGTGTTGCCCGGCGAGTTCGTCATACTGCGGCTGGAGGAAGCCGACGGCACCGAACACAATCTGGCGGTCAAGGTTATCTTTACCGCAATGGATCGGAAAGAACACGAGCACCACTAAAAGTAAAATTGGATTTTTTCAATAATCAGCCACGGAACCCACGGAAAGATACGGAAAAATTCAAAACAAAAAGCTTTTAATCATGTAGTTCTCTGTGGTGAAATATTTTTTTAATTCCGTGTTTTTCCGTGGATTCCGTGGCAAAAATTATTAGCGAATAACAAGCCCATGCAAAACGCTTCATTGATGGACAAATTAAAGGCTTACTGTTTTTATATACTGCCGCATCATTTTCTCTCGCGGATACTGTTCCGGTTGACCCGGATAGAGTCGCCGGTGGCGCATTATTTTATTCGCTGGTTTATCCGCCACTTCAACGTGACGATGTCGGAAGCAGCCAAGGAACACGTAGAAGACTACCCAAGCTTCAACGCGTTTTTCACCCGTACACTTAAAGAAAACGTTCGGGCCTTCCCGCAAACAAACGACGTGATTGCCTGCCCGGTGGACGGCGTCATCAGCCAGATCGGCCGGATTGAGCAAGGCCGCATATTTCAGGCCAAGGGACATGCTTATAGCGTCCTGGAGCTGCTGGGCGGCCGGGAACAGCTGGCGAATCTGTTTGACGGCGGCAAGTTCGCCACCCTGTATCTGTCCCCCCGCGATTACCACAGGATACATATGCCGTTGAGCGGGACGCTCAAACAAATGATATACGTACCCGGACGGCTCTTCAGCGTGTCACCGTCCACAACACGCGCGGTCCCCAGGCTGTTTGCGCGTAACGAACGCGTCGCCGCCGTGTTTGACGGTGATAGCGGTACATTTGCGCTGGTGCTGGTCGGCGCCATGAACGTCGCCGCGATCGAAACCGTATGGCACGGCCTGATCACGCCTCCCCATCGCCGCCAAATCGGCGAATACTTCTATGCCGACAAACCGCTTAACCTGAGAATCGGCCAGGAAATGGGGCGCTTCAACATGGGCTCCACTGTCATCATGCTGACACCTGCCAATGTGCAGTGGCTGCCCGAACTCACCGCGGAGTCGCCGATCAAGCTTGGCCAGCCGCTGGGATCGTTGGCCATGAATTGATTTTCCCGCTAGCCGCAAATACGATTGCGCCCCGCCTGCTTCGCCTCATGCAGCGCGTTTACCGCCCGTTCCACCACGACCCGCCAATCCGCCGGATTCTCTTCCTTACCGCCCAGCGAGCCGATTCCGCCGCTCATCGTCAACACATGCAACCCGCTTTTTGCGTGAGGTATGTTGCGGTCGGCAAGATCCTTGACGATGCGATTCGCAAGTACCTCCGCACCCTCGCCGGGCGTTTCCGGCAACAACAACAGCAGTTGCTCGCCATCGTAGCGATAAAGCCTGTCCATCCTGCGTACTGAATAGCGAATATGCTCGGCCACCAGTTTCAAAATATCGTCGCCGGCCTCGCGGCCATAGTGGTCGTTATATTGCGCGAAACTGTCGAGATCGAACAGCACGATCGAATAAGGCCGCTCGTAACGCATGGATGCGCTGTGCGTATAGGCCAGATCCACTTCCATTGCGCGCCGATTGCCGATACTCAACAGACCGTCCTCCATCGCCAGCTGTTTCAGCCTTTCGTTGGCCTCTTTTAGCAACCGGGTTTCGGATCGAACCTCCTGCTCGATGATTTTGCGTTGCTGTTCAATAATCTGCTCACAGGCATGTGCAAGATGGGTGTACGACAAAACACCGGCCAGCAACCCGGCCTTATCCACTACCGGCAGATTGCGGACGCCGTGACTTTGCGTGAGCACCAGCGCCTCGAACAAGGCGGTGGACTCTTCCACTATGACCGGCGGGCTGGACATGAACTCCTCCGCGCAAACGGATTTTGAAGACTTGCCCTCCAGCAACTCACTCAGCACCCGCACCAGATCGCCTTCGGTCACGATGCCCAAGGGCTCGCGGCCTTCCACGACGATCAGGCAGGGAACCTGCTGGGATTGCATCTGATGCACCACTTCGGCCAGGCGGCTACTCGGCAAAACCGTCACCGGTGACCGGTTCATCAAACCGCCCACCGTCATGTAATTTTCAAGCGACATTAGAACGACTGCTCAGTTGAAATAGTTCTTTAACACTAACGGCCGTTCACCGATATTTTTTAGCCCTACCCGATCCGGCATGCCAAGGTCTTGCCTGGTTGCCTGGCAATGCCTGACTTGTCCAATCTCGTGAAATTATGGGGAGGAAGCCCGTTCCGCCGTGGATTTTGCAACTTTATCACGCAAATACGTGGGTATGACCTGGGCGGCTTCGATGCCTTTGCCAGCGGAATAAAGCGGCACGGCTAAAGTCAGCACATCGCGCGCTTCAGGCCAGGCATTTCCGTGAATACGCGCCACCTCACAGCCTTGCTCCTCCAGCCTGCCCCGCAGTGCTTCAGCATAGGCCAGCCAGCCGCTGCCCGCACCGCACCAGTCTCCGCTTTGTTCGCTCGGGCCGGGAACTTCGGCGGGGGGCAGAACATGCTCTTGTGCCTGCAACGCCATCAACCCTGCCTCATTCAATGCATAGACTCCCCAGTACACCTCCTGCATACGGGCATCGATCGCCGTCAGCACTCGTGTCTCGCCATGCCGGCGGAATGCCCCCTGTGCAATCGCGGCCAGCGTCGATACCGGCAATACCGGCACGTCTCCCGCCACGGCAATGCCCTGTGTCACCGCCGCGGCCACTCGCAGGCCGGTAAAGCTGCCGGGGCCGCAACCGAAAGCGATCGCATCCAGTTTACCGAGGGCAAGCCCGGCTTCGGCGAGCAGCGCATCGACCATTGGCAAAATTAACCGCGCCTGCTGTTGGGGCTGATGTTCGAACTGATGCAGCATGTCTTCGCCGACCAGCAAAGCCGCCGAACAGGCTTCGGTCGCGGTTTCAATCGCCAGTATATTTGTCATGCAAAAAACCTTTCAACATCATCTATATCAGTGGTAACGGTCATTTCCGGCAAACTGCTCAAAAAGATTTTACCGTAACCCCGGTTGAGCAGGCGCGGGTCGGCGATCATTAACACGCCGCGATCATGTACATCCCGAATCAGACGGCCGATGCCCTGTTTCAGGGTAATCACCGCCTGCGGAATCTGGTAATCCGCGAAAGGGTTGCCGCCGCGTTCGCGGATCAGGGCCAGCCGCGCCTGCAACACCGGATCGTTGGGCGCGGCAAACGGCAACTTGTCGATAATCACGCAGGACAGGGCTTCTCCCCGAATATCGACACCTTCCCAGAAACTGCTGGTTCCCAATAAGATGCCGTTACCGGACAGGCGGAACTTATCCAGCAGCTGGCTTCTCGGCATTTCGCCCTGCACAAACAGTGGATAATCAACCCTGCCGGCCAATGCCGAGGCGGCATGATCCAGCGCCCGATAACTGGTAAACAGCATGAACGCCCGGCCGCCGCTGGCCGTCAATATCGGCAAACTGACCTCGATCAAGCGATCGGAAAACGCGGCATCGTTGGGATCCGGCATCGCCGGCGGCAGATAAAGCAATGCATTGCGCGCATAGTCGAAAGGACTTTCGAGCATGACGGTTTCGGCCTCGGATACACCCATTCGCTCCAGAAAATGTTCGAAGCGGCCGGCAACAGTAAGCGTGGCCGACGTAAACACCCAGGCGGCATGAAAGGTTTGCATGTACTGCCGGAACAGTTCGCCGACTTCGGTGGGGGTGGCATGCAGGCTGAAGCCCGCCCGGCGTGTCTCCAGCCATAATATCCGTTCCACGGTTGCCGTTTCATCACGGTTGAACAGCTCCAGCCGCTCCCGTAATAATGCACATCGCTTCTCGCATTGCTCCAGCAGCTCGCCGCGTCCGGCGATTTCCGACAGTGCTTCTCGCAGATATTCCAGCGCCTTGCAAAGAGAGTCCATTTCGCTGCGCGCCACCGCTTGCGTCGCGGCGGCTCGCCAGGCGATCCGCTGCTCATGATACTGCCCCAAGGCCAGCCTGAAACGCTTGACGGCCGTTTGCAGGGGGTGAACGCTGTCGCGCAATGCCGGCATATCGGGCGCTTCGCGCAGCTGCGCGGCCAGGCAATCGGCCGCCAGATCATCCAACTGGCGGCTGCTCACGGACTGGCCAAAAAATTGTGTTGCGGTATCAGGCAACTGATGTGCCTCATCGAGTATGAAGGCATCTGCGCTGGGCAGCACTTCGCCGAAACCTTCGTCTTTCAACGCCATGTCGGCGAAAAACAAATGATGGTTGACCACGACAACGTCTGCTTCCTGCGCCCGTCGCCGCGCTTTGACCAGATGGCAGTTATTGAAGTCCGGACATTCGGACCCCAGACAGTTATCCGTGGTGGAGGTGGCTTTCGCCCATACAGGCGCGCTTTCCGGCACTTCGGCCAGGCCGGCAATATCTCCATCCATGGTTGTGCGAGACCACTGCTTTATCACTTGCAACTGATGGGACTGTGCCATGTCGGCCATCTCGCCTTCGGCCTTGTGCAAGCGATACAGACAAAGATAGTTGCCGCGCCCTTTCAGCAGTGCGGTGCTGACGCTCAAACCCATGCTGTTCTGAACGACGGGCAGATCCCGGTGGAACAACTGATCCTGCAAATGCCGCGTTCCGGTGGAAACGATGACTTTACGGCCGCTCAACAGGGCCGGCACAAGATAGGCAAAGGTTTTGCCGACACCGGTGCCTGCCTCGACAACCAGCGTGGAGTGAGTATGCAACGCCGCCTGCACGACTTCACTCATGCGTTGCTGGGCATAACGGGGGGCAAAGCCGCGTATGGAGCGGGCAAAGGGGCCGTCGTCGCCGAGCAACTCGCCCGGAGACATGTTTTCCATCATATCGCCGCGATAAGCCCGGCTAATATTGTCCGCGGTAATATCGTGGGCACCTGTCAGGGACGGAACGAGCCTGCCGTATATTCGGCTTCCTGAGCGCCGATATCGTCGCCGCGCATACTGCGCGCACGGGCGATGATCAGCCAGTTACGATAGTTGAGTGTCGCATTGTCCACCGTCATGGCATTGGACTTGGCCGCCAGATTCTCCGCCTGCTGGGAATTGCCCTGAGACAGATGAATCTCGGCCAGACGACTCCACATCACCGCGTCGTTCGGCTCGATACGCAACGCGCGTTCCAGCTTCAATACCGCCGTTTCGTAGTCGCCCAACGCACGTGCAACTTCCGCCTGGTCCCACAAATCCTTGACCGCCGGGTTGGCGATGACATGCGTGATCTTGTTCGGATCCTGCACCGGCTCTTCTACCGGAACCTGCGCCGGTTCGGTTGTCTCGTAAGGATCGACTTCATAATCCGAGTCAAGCAATGGTAACGATGTACACGCGGTAAACAGCAGCGCGGCAAAGCCAACGAGCAGTCCCCTGGATAAACATCTATACATAGTAGGTTCCCCTAACGGTTTTCATCTGACTTGATCCGGCCGGCAAGCATCGTACGATCTAAGAACGGTTAGTCAAACAGCCAGTCCAGCAACGACTTTCGACAATCGATAGTTGCCTTGGGCGCGGTGCCTATTATAAACGGCAATTGCAGGGTAGTGTCACATTTATGACGGCTGCGCTTGCCGGACGCCAAGTCTATCCAGACATGTTCGACATTGCCGGGCAAGGGCATTTGCAAGGGGCGGGAATCAATCCTGCTAAACAAGTTGATCCACGCCGGTAATGCGCCGGCCGCCCCCGACAAACCCATCGGCTGGTTGTCGTCGCGCCCCACCCACACCACCGCAAGATGCTGTCCGGTAAAGCCGGCGAACCAGCTGTCGCGCAATTCATCGCTGGTACCGGTCTTGCCGGCGGCTTTTAAGGCGGGCAGTCGGGCGCCGGCCGACTTTGCCGTGCCGGTCTCCACCACTTTTTGCAACAAATTGTTGATCAGATAAACGACCGAGGGATCCAGGGTTTGTCTGACCTGCAACGAATACCGGGTCAGCTTCTGCCCGTCGGCGGTCAATACGTCCCTGACGGCGCGCGCGGGCATGCGAAAGCCGTTAGTGGCCAGTGTCTGATAAAGCTCCGCCACCTGCAAGGGTGAAAGCTCCAGCGCACCCAATAACAGGGAGGGATAATCGGGGGGCGCCTGGTCCAAGCCCATTTTTTCCAAAGTCGCGACAACGTTTTCAACGCCCAATAGCATGCCCAATCGCGCCGTTGCCAAATTGTAGGAATATATCAAGCCATGGAACAACGGCACTTCCCCGTGAACCTTGCCGTCGTAATTGGCGGGCTCCCAAACGCGACCGTCGGGATACTCCAGCCTTATCGGCGCATCCTCGATCACGCTGACCGGATTAAATGAATTCAGGCGTTCAAGAGCGGTAAGATAAACCGCCGGCTTTACCAGCGAACCGATGGGCCGTGTCGCGTCCAGTGCACGGTTATACCCTGGATAGCGGGGATTGCGGTCGCCGACCACGGCCAGAACTTCCGCGGTATCGGTGGACGTTACCACCATTGCCCCCTGCAGGCTGTCCCGCTCAAATCCGCGCCGCCGCTCAACCGCATCCAGGTGAAGGCTCAACACCTCTTCGGCGGCTGCCTGTATCTGCGGATCGAAGGTGGTGAAGATTCTCAACCCTTCACTGCGTAAATCCTCGTCGCGATAATCCGCGTGCAGTTGCCGCTTCACCAGATCGACAAACGCCGGATATGACGATGTGCGCAAAATCTCTTGCGGTCGTATCGATAAAGGCGTCAAGCGCGCCAAACGCGCTTCTTCAGGCTTCAACAAATCCTCTGCCAGCATCACGTCGATCGCAAGGTTACGCCGTTCACGCGCCCGCTCAGGATGGCGCCACGGATTATAATAGGACGGCCCTTTCACCAATCCAACCAATAACGCCAGTTGTTCGGTTTTCAATTCCGACAAAGGCCGGTCGAAATAAAAACGGCTGGCCAGTGCGAAACCGTGTATCGCCCGGTCCCCTTCCTGGCCGAGATAGACTTCGTTGAGATACGCTTCCAGGATCTCTTCCTTGCTGTAATGCAATTCCAGCAACAGCGCCATTACGGCTTCCACCGCCTTGCGCCGCAAGGTGCGTTCGTTGTTGAGGAAAAAATTCTTAACCAGTTGCTGGGTGAGGGTGCTGCCACCCTGTACGGCGGCGCCCGCACGGACATTGGCGACCAGTGCGCGCAGAATCGCGCTCGGCTTGACGCCATGATGACTGTAAAAATCCCGGTCTTCGACGGCAACCAGAGCCCGCAGCAACAACTCGGGAGTTTCGTCCAGCCGGATCAAGTCACGATCCTCTTTGTGCGATGGATAAATGCTTGCGATGAGCGCCGGCTCCAGGCGCATCAGCTGTAACGTGCGTCCGCTCCGGTTATCCAGCATTTCCGAAATGCGCTGGCGTGAAAAACCAATCGTCAAATTCCGGGGAGGCTCCTGGGCATCCCAAAATGTAAAGC
>DASVCP010000307.1:0-3338 GCA_036381555.1 Gammaproteobacteria bacterium | reverse complement strand
ACCCACAGCGCGCCGACATTGAAGTAGTTCGCCAGGACCGCCATCGGGTCCGACGCGGGCAGCGCGCTCAGAATTCCGCCGGGACCGACCAGTTGCGCGTTGAGCGCATCGACATCGGCGACGTTTTCCTCGCCCTTGTTGTCGCCCGGTGCCGTGCCGTCGGGAAATACGCGGCAAATCTCGCTGGGCGTGCCGGTCAGGCTGGTCGCCGGTGAGGCGGCGTTGTAATTGCAGGTGTTGAAACAGTCGCCGTCCGGAGAATTCAAACAATCGGCGCAGGATGCGGACAGGAACGACCAGCCGGCGGCCGGCGCGGGCTGCGGCCCCAGGCAATCCGGCACATTGTCTTTATGTTCGAACGTGGCCCACACCAGCTCGGGATGCTGCGCGGTGCCGCGCACCAGGTGGTAACCGACCAGGCCGAGCGTTTCCGGAATGATGTTTTCACTGTTGTTATCCGGGATGACATCCGCCTCCATCCAAATATAGTTCGCCTTGTCGGCCTCGTCGATAACGCGCCAGGCCATTTTGATTTCCGTGGTATCTGCCGGAAGATCCCCGCTATCCGGCGCGGTGCACAAATCGCGGCCGAAAACGATGCTATAGAAAACGACGTTGCCGTTTTGATCGTAGATGGTCGCCTGGTCACCGGCCTGGTTGATGCGTTCCGGTATGACAAAGTCAGTGCCTTCGTCATCATCCTTGATGGTGCGGACAAAGAATACCGGTTTAGTCACCGCCCCACTGCATGAATCGCCGTTGACCTGCAGCATGGGATAGTCCGCCTGCACCTGGAAATTGCGCAGGCCGGGATCGTCGGCGGAAGGCGACATCAGATACAAAAACCACTGCCAGGAGAACTGGTAAAACTGGCAGAAGTTCTGGCCGCCGCCCGGAATCTCATCGGGCGGGTTGGGATTGCTGACCCAGCTCGCGCTGGCCGCGCAAGCCACTTCAGTCTGCATATCCCCCGTAGTCGCCGTGTCGGCGGCGGTCTGTTCGTCCGCCGCGACCGGTGTCTCGATCTCGGGCGGGGGTTGATCGCGATCGCAAGCCGTCACACCGAGGGTTATCATTATGCTGATTGCAACAGTCTTTATAAATGTCAGGGATTTCATTTGATGATCTCCAATGTCCGTTTAGAGCAAAAGAATAAGAATGCAGGTCGATAACATTCGATGTCGGCGCAACAGATGAAAACTTGCCGGCACCGGAAGGCAACGTCGGGATTTCTGGATTATTGTTCCCGGGATGCGCCGCGATTATCAGGGCTGGGAACTGTACATGTCAATTCTTCACAGGAAAGCAGCCACAATGATTGCCGAGAACCCCCTCCGTGTCGCCGACTTGTATCGCTTCTTCCCACAGCCCGATGACGGCGCGTGAATTCTCTGAGTTGTGTTATTGCCCGGAACAGTCGAATACGGCCCGGAAAAATCGACAATCCCAATATTCCCGGACAACCGGCAGTTGCGACCGCTGTGAACGTAAAGCGATTCGATTCAAGATGCTTTGGCCCTATAACCCATTTTTCAAAACCCAGTCGTTATCCTGACATTTTTTCCTTTATCAATGAGTTATATTTGATTTCCACCCTGACCTCGCAGAACAGATTGAAACTGCGCGATCACACTTAAACAGCAAGGGAAAAGGAAAGGCCCTTATATACGCAAAGGAGCTGCGCCATAATGACTTGTCGAATAAAACCCTATCGACTTATTTTTTTATTGTCTTGCCCGTTTGTCATCAATCACGTGAATGCCGGAGGTTTCCAGATCAGCGAGCAAACGGCTGCCGGCCTGGGCCGGGGCTTTGCCGGCAGCGGGATTGCCGCCGACGATGTTGCCGACATGTTTTACAACCCCGCCGGTATGGCATTGCTGCAGGGCCGGCGGCTTCAGGCGGGCATCAGCGCGCTCGCCATTACAGCGGATTTCACCGACGATGGCGGTTCGACCGCGACGGGGTCCGGCGGCGACGGCGGCACAGACAGCATCATTCCCAATGCGTTTTTCACTACCGAAGTCAATGACGCGGTCAGATGGGGGTTGGGCATCACCACGCCGTTTGGTTTGCGAACGGAATATGACCGCAATTGGATAGGCCGTTATCAAGCTGTCGAATCCGAACTGGCAACTGTTGACATCAATCCTGCCGTCTCGTACCAGGTGAACGACCGGCTCAGCATCGGCGCCGGCATCAATCTGCAATACGCGGACGCCACACTGAGCCGCGCGGCACCGCCGGCGGCGACACCTGGCGGCGACGACGCCTTTGTCGAGATCGCCGGCGACAGTTGGTCCGGAGGATTCAATCTCGGCGCCGTCTATCAAATCGACAGTGACACCCGTTTCGGATTTTCATATCGCTCTCGAGTCAGTCATGAGCTGGAAGGCGATCTCACTCTGACCGGTTCCGATATCGGATTGGACGGCAGCTATTCCGCAACAGCCGATATCGATTTCCCCGAAACGGTCTATCTGTCCGGCCTGCATCAATTCAACGAACAATGGACACTGATGGCCACCGCGCGCTGGACCCGCTGGAGCCGCTTCGACACACTACTGGTACAAATCGACGGGTTGCCGGACGATGTAACCCCGCAACAATGGGAAGATACGTTCACCATCAGCGTTGGCGGCAATTATCGGCTTAACGAACAATGGACATTAAGGGCGGGTGTTGTGATCGATAACACACCGGTTCCCGGCGCAACTCTGCGCACCCCGCGCATACCGGACAGCGATCGCCAATGGCTGACATTCGGCGCAAGTCTGCTCACGGGCGACCGGTGGACCATCGACCTGGCGTATGCACACATCTTCGCCGACAATCCCGTTATCGACAATACCGATCCGCTGCCTTCAGCGATAGTCAGCAGCAACAGGCTATCGGGAGAGTACGACGCAGCCGTCGACATCATCGGTATACAGGCGCAATATGAGTTTGATTAATCAGACTCGAAGTTCTCTCCCCTTAAGCCGCTTTTGCGTTGACACGCGCCGGGCCCAGCCGGCTTCCTGGCGGCGAAATTCCTCCGCCGAACCCGCGGCTAAATCTATGCTACATTATGAGCACACAAAAACGTTTGCGTGCATGACAAAATCAAACACACTCAACTTCGGCGTTATCGGTCTCGGCAATGTCGCCGCTCACCATATAAAAAGCATTCAAGCGCTGGATAACGGCAGACTGATCGCCGTCACCAGCCGTGACCGGAATAAACGCGCGGAGGCGGAAAAGAATTTCAATGTACAAGCCTTCGCCGATTGCGCGGAAATGTTGCGGCTGTCCGAATTGGATGTGGTTTGCATCTGCACACCCAGCGGCAACCACTT
>DASVCP010000306.1:0-16146 GCA_036381555.1 Gammaproteobacteria bacterium | reverse complement strand
GAAGCGTTCAAGACGCGCATGGGTTGGACCTTACCCTGGTATTCATCGTTCGAAAGCGATTTTAATTATGATTTCGGACGAACGACGGATAAAGGCGAAATGTTCGGTGTCAGCGTTTTTATTCGTGACGGCGCGGATATTTTCCGGACTTATTTCACCACCCTGCGCGGCGTCGAATATCTCGGCACCAACTGGAGCTTCTTGGATTTAACGCCGTTGGGCCGCCAGGAGGAATGGGAGGATACGCCTGAAGGGCGACCGCAAACGCCGCCTTATCAGTGGTGGCGCCTGCATGACAGTTACGAGCGGGAATAAACCATGTGCCCGGCATGCGCTGCAACTATTGCATTGGCTATTTCTGGCGGAGTATCAACAGCCGGATTGGCTGCATTGATCGGTAAAAACATTCATCTACGAAGGCGCGCGAGAATGGGCCCGGCATCCGTTAAACATTTAAAGCCAGGAAAAGCAGGGCGCTGATCTTAGCGCCCTCAAGCTGGTTGAGGTGACCTCAAGTCTTGACTTGTTAACCTTTGCCTTTGAACCTGAATGCCGTTTATTCCGATGCTGTTTTTAAATGCAGTATGTTGCCCAACGATTTAAATTGAATCCGGCAAAACTTCACCCGGTAATTAAATTCGGACATTCGATTGCTTAAATAAACCACCCGGTTGTGAGCCCGCCTATATAACCGGCAAATTCCGGCCGTGCATTTTCTCCGGCAGCGGTTCTATAATCGAGCCAACCCAATCAACTGCCAACATACTGTCTTACCATGGCCACGCCCCCGAAAGATGTCAACTACACATTCAGCGACCGCGAAATCGAGCAGTTGATGCCCTATGGCGAGGCGCGCTATCACGCGCAAGGCGAGTTGTTGACACGGGAAGGCGAGTCGCAGGCCGATTGCCTGGTGACGCTGTCCGGCCAAACCCATATATTCGTCGAGCAGGCGGAAGGACCTCGACGCGTCGGCTGGATGGAACGCGGCCAGTTCAGCGGCGACATCACGATTCTCACCGGCCAGGCGGCGTTGGCCAGAACCATAATGGGCGAGGCCGGCGAGGTGCTGCATATTTCGCATCAACAGTTTCAGCGTCTGCTGGTGGACAATTCCCCGCTGTCCGATGTGTTCGTGCGCACATTGACCGCGCGACGGGAATTCGGCCGCGCTTCGGGGGTTTCCGGCATTATCGTGATCGGCGACGCGCATGACCGGACGGTGTTTATGGCCCGCGACCTGCTGTCCAAACACGGCATACCCCATATCTGGCTCAAGCCCCATACCGACGAACTCGCCCGCCGTGTCATGTGTGTCCGCAATATCGGCAATACCGATTTGCCGGTGGTGGTCCGCGGCACGCAACCCGTGATGATCCGGCCGACATTGGAGGAATTGTCGCATGCGTTCGGACTGGACTTGTTGCCGGACGGCGCGGCCGCCGATGTGATCGTGGTCGGCGCGGGGCCGGCCGGCCTTGCCGCATCGGTTTACGCGGCATCGGAAGGGTTGGCGGTATTGACGCTCGATACCGACGGGCCCGGCGGACAGGCCGGCGCCTCATCGAAGATTGAAAATTATCTGGGTTTCCCGATGGGCGTATCCGGGCGCGAACTGGCCGAGCGCGCCGCCGTTCAAGCGCAGAAATTCGGTGCGCGCATCGCCTCCCCGGTTAAAGCCAACGGTTTAACGCCTGACGGCGAAGACTATTGTTTATCGCTGGAAGACGGCCGAAAACTGCGGGCGCGGGCCATTGTGATCGCAACCGGCGCGCAATACCGGCGTTTGCCGATCACCAATCTCGAACGCTTCGAAGGACGCGGTGTGTATTACGGCGCCACGCCGATGGAAGCGCAGCTTTGCGGCGGGCAGAACGTGGCGATTGTCGGCGCCGGTAATTCGGCCGGTCAGGGCGCGGTGTTTTTATCGCAAGCCGCGCAGGAAGTGCATGTGGTGTATCGCCGGCCCGATATCCGCGAAACCATGTCCGAATATCTTGTACGCCGGTTGGAGGAAATGCCGAATATCCATTTACATCCTTTAACCGAAATTGCGGCCATGCACGGCGTCGATGCCGCCGACCCGCTCGACGACCGGCTGACCGCCGTTACCTGGATAAACTGTGAAACCGGCGCAACGGAGACCTCCGATACCAACTTCGTGTTCCTGTTCATCGGCGCGGCGCCGTGCACGCAGTGGCTGCCGGACATCCTGAGTTGTGACGGCAAAGGCTTTCTCAAAACCGGCCCGGATCTTGAAACCATTGACTTGGTCAAGGCAGGCTGGTCGCTGGACCGCATGCCGACCCGCTATGAAACCAGTTGGCCGCGCGTGTATGCGGTCGGCGATGTCCGTGCCGGATCGGTCAAGCGCGTTGCCAGCGCGGTGGGTGAAGGCTCGGTTGTTGTCAGCGATATACACAAGGCATTGGCTGAAAAACGGGCAACCTGACGGAAAAAACGGGCGATTCAACCGGGAGGATCGATTAAAGCGCCCGCTTTAAGTCTCGCGGAAATTTTACGGACAAACCACACCCGGTCCCGAGCCTGGAGGCGCATCAGGGCCGACAGTGGTGACATTGCATTGAAAAGTTGCCGTGCCGCCTGAAACCCGGCAGTCGACTTCGTAGCCCTGCCTGGCTTCCGTGCACGCGGTCGACGAGTTGCAGCTTGACGGTAAAGCGCTGTACATGGACCCTCCGTAGCAACCGCCGGCCTGATTCATCTGGCAACCTGTCACCACCCAAAAACATTTTTTTGTCCCTGCCGATGACGGAGGCGGTGTCGGATTTGCGGTGCTGACAACCTGGAAGGTCCAATTGGACAGGCTACTGGAGCAGGAAGTTGAAAACAGGCTATGCCCTTCATAATCGTAAACAACGGGCCCGCCTGTAACATGGTATTTAGTGTAGGTCCCGTAACCATAAACGTCTCCCCACAGGCAACGGCCCGCGCCATCATTAGAATAAAGTTTCTTGGTTACACTTGAGACATTCATAAGTTCCCAATCCTGTTCCTGACTTCCGTCACAGGACCTCAACACCACCAGGGACGATAAGCCACGAAGCTTCCTCACACCCGCTACAGGTTGCTCCAACAATGTCTTGGAATGTCCAAGTATATAATCTTTGGATAAACACCGGCCGGTGGCTTTATTCTTAATGGTTTCACCGTCATAGATGAAAATCTGTTTCAGATCGGAATTGTTGCAAGGTGTTATCCTCACACCGGGAAGCGGATTCGGCCTGGTTATGGCAAAACTTCTTAACACTCCTGAATGCCGGTAAGTCAGACTGGAAGGAAACCCGGTTCTTGTATCTGCGGATAAACAGAGGCTGGAGTAAGAACCGGTAACGGGCAGGCTTCCATAAATATTCGCGCCGGGCAATTTAAGCCGGAAGTGCGTGGGGTTCTCCGGCGTCATTCCATACGCTGTTAGCGAAAGGTGAAAACAAAGGACTGCCAACAAAAATTTTATCATTAATTTCATTTTTTCTCCGCTATGACTAAATTCAACGCATATGAAGTGCATTTATACCTGTCTCGAAAAACCGGCTAAAAATGCATCCTTCGTAGATTCCGCGCAATCCAGAAAAAACTCAGCGAGGTTCAGCTTATCGCGCTTCCGTAGAGTGGAGGGGAGAAATCCGGAACGTATAAGCTGCACCTCGTCTGAGTAGCCCGGTTGTAGACACTGCCAATCCCTTGAATCGCGTCCCTGCCCGAACGATCACCTTGTGTCTTGCCAAAAGCAGCCGCCTTCAACATGCGGCGCGATTCGATCAGCGCTTAAGATTTTATGGAGATTCAGCGGCGGCGGTAATCACAACATCTTGTGATTTTTGCAGTTAACCGCCGGTCAAGGCATATCAGGCAGAGCTAGATCAGGTTCAAAGACAGCGCTTTGGCGACGGCATGCTGGCGCGTCTTTACGCCGAGTTTCGCGTGCACGCTTTTCATGTGGGTGAGCACCGTGTTTTCGGCCGCTGGCGCGACATCAACCGTCTTCTGACTCATTCCGCCGCCGCTCATCGTAAAACCGCAGTTGTATTTGAGCTTGGACGCAAAGTGAAAGAAGTCTTCGAAGGAAGCAATCGACAAGGCGCGCTCGATATAATCCGAAACGGAGTACCTCTTGCGGTACTCCGCGTGCCGCTCTACCTCGGCGTGGTTATGCCGCTCTGTGTTTAACAATCGAAATCTAAAGTCGCCGGTTTTGTACCTGTTACGGTCGGCGGCACTGGCGAACCGGCTGATCATTGTGTAATACCCTGGGTGTAATACCTGGATCGGGTCTTATTATTAAAACCTATCTCATGAAATGAATTTTATTGAGATTCCGAGTGGGAAATAATCACAAGATCTTGTGATATTTGAGACGGGCCCGGGCCGGGAGCAGCCGGGCTAGATCAGATTCAGGGACAACGCTTTCGCGACCGCGTGCTGGCGCGTCTTTACGCCGAGTTTCGCGTGCACGCTTTTCATGTGGGTGAGCACCGTGTTTTCGGAGATGTGCAGTTTTTCGGATACCGCCCAGGTACTCAGCCCCGTGGCCACCCAGCGCAGGATTTCCTTCTCCCGTAACGTAAGCCTGATATTTTCGGACTTCTTGTCAAGCTCCAGTACGCGCGTCATCGCTTCATGCATGAAGGTGCTCAGCAGCGACATCATCGGCAGTTGATTATCGACGTCCGCCCGCGTCAGCCCGTCGCGTTTGGTGAATGCAAACCGAAAGCCGCTCAACGAGGTATTCGCCCCGTGAGTGGGAATTGTCACGAAGCCGTCGATGTCGAAATCCCCCATGGCATTGACCATGTGCGGTGTCTGCTTGCGAAGCACTTTAAAGTCTTTTTCGGTTGCCCATACCAAAGGGAGCACATTATGGAGACAGTAGTTGTACGTCGGATCATCCGCAACCAGGTGCTTCAAGTAGTATGCAGGCCACCCGCCGGGGATCGAGGCGTAAAAGAGGTATGCCGTGGGTTCCGCGTCGATCGCCTTGTCACTCATCACACCGCCGCTCAGCGAAAAACCGCAGTCGCTTTTCAGCTTGGCCGCGAACAAATAGAAATCTTCAAAGGATGAGATCGACAGCGCATGCTCGATGTAATCGGATACAGTATACGTCTTACGATACACCGCATGGCGCTCCGCCTGGGCATGATCGTGCTGTCTGGTATTCAGCAACCGGAACTTGAAATTGCCTGCATTCGAGTTACTTGACGCTTTTTCGGCCCCTGGCAACTTTACGGACTGGATTATCATTTTTGGTGTCTGGATCAAGTCTTAATTGTTGACTTTTTGAAAAGCTCTGGGCTGTATGCTAGCAAGTAACGGGACTCCGGGCCAGCCTTAAAGCACGCAAGCGTGAATCAAGCAGGCTCCGCAAACGGGTACTTTGTAAAGCACAATCTTAACAAACCGATATCCCGCTCATTCATCCCCGCCCTTTCCATTTCCTGCTCCCAGCCTTCCATCACGGCAAAAACATCATCGATCACCTCGTCGGCCAACGCCCGCTTTAACCCCAACCGGCCCGCCGCACTTCTAACGTTGTCGAGCGTACCGTCCCGCCCTTGCCGGCCGATACCGATCGCATGCAGAGGCGCCGTTCCCGGTCTGGGCGTCAGATCGAAGGCCGGCGCCAGCCGCAAGCCTGCTCGGTCACCGATAAACCCGTGATTCTTCAAATGATCGTCGGTGTTGTGGGCCAGCACGTTGAGCGTCATGCGACGGTACAGTTCAACGACATCCGCTTCGAACGTTTCCCCGCGGCCGTATTTGCGCAAGTACCGGCTGATGCCTGCGTAGGAATAATCGCCGTAGGTGTCCTGTTCGCGCACCCGCTCATAACCCAGCAACGCGTGCGCACTCAGATAGTGACTGCGGCCGGATGCCGTCCAGTCGAAGCGCTCGACCATCAGCACGGCGCGACCGTCGGGCAGCTCCGACAGTTCGTGAGCCGGCACCCGGATGCCGGCGCGTTGCGCCAGGTTGAGCAACGCGTATTCGGCGCGGGTTTCGTCGAAGCCATCGTCCTTGCGGGAAAACTTGGCCATCCAGTAACCGTTCCTGTATCGCAACACGGTTTTCGGCCGCGCGCCGCCAAGGGCACTGCCGGATTCGAGCAATTGCAGCAAATGTTTAGCAACGGACCTATCAGCCAGTAATTGGTCCACGCCCTGCTGCGCCTGCGCCAGGGTTTCCGTGTCCGGAATTTCCGGCGGGGGTTTAATGTCCAGATTTTCGGAAAACAGTAAACAACCGCTGCCGTAAGCACGCGCGTGCAACAGCCGTTCGACGAGCGCCGGTTGCCGGCCGTATATTTTCTCCATTACCCGTAAACCCCAACTTTCCGGGCCGGCATCACGCAGCACGTTGAAAAGGCCGTCGCGGGTGGCGGCCGTGAATTCCTGCTTCGTCAGCGGCAGATGCACCGGATCCAGCGGAAAGGCATCCGGCCGCGCCAGCCAGCTTCTGGCGTAGGCGAAACGGCCGGCGCCGTCATTCAATTCAAAGATGCCAACCGGAACGGGCGGCGTGACATGCATGGAAAAAACATACAGGCGATTCATGTTCCGTGCTGCGCGTTAGAAATCCGTATCCAGTTTTTTCTTTGGCCGAATCCGTCGGCCCAGCTGCACTTCCGCCAGCGCCTCGCCCTTGGGATCGTTGCGGGCGACATCGGCCAGCTGCTGCTCCAGCCCGAAAATGTCCAGCACCGCCGCCAGTGAACCCAGCGTGGTCGCCGGTTCGCCGGTTTCCAACGACCGCAGAGTTCGGTCGCTAATTCCCGACCGTGCCGCCAGTTCCGCCTGTGTCATGCGACGCCGCTTGCGGGCCAGCCTGATTTGACCGCCCAGCGCTTCCAACGAAGACAACACCCGGGGTGTCAACATTTCCACCGCTTTGGATTTACGCACTTAACCCCCTAAAATCGGAAATATTATGCCGATTATAGAGGATAATATTTATTTTATTTCCTAAAACTGCCTCTCTTATGCTCCACCGAAAAATACGCCCCTTTTTTATATAGAAAAGCCCCAATAATCTGATATACCTATCCGGAAAGGCGGAGGACTAAATTTACCCGGAGAACCCATGAAGAGACTTCGTTTCCGCCAGCTCCTGTTGCCGCTTTGCCTGATCCTTAGCGGTTGCTTCACAGATGCAGCGACGCGCCTGGCCTTCGATATCGAGACCGGTGTTGAGCGGCTGGGCCGGGAGACCGGCGCGACGTACAGCATCCGACACATTACCCCGTCGAAGTCCGGCGAATGTATCGGACCCTATACGGTGCAGATCGACAAAGTGGGCGCGTTGATCATCTGGTGCAGGGATGCCGCCGGCAACACGGTTTCCAGTCACAGCACCACTTACCATTCGCGTTTTGTCGACACGCCGAAAACCTATATTCTGGAAAAGCCGGCGAACTCGACCCTGGTTATCGATATCGAGCGACGCGGCAATCTGGCGGTTATTACCAGTGTCCGTTAGCGCCTTGATCGTCCGCCGATGCGAAGACTACCGCTCAAGCGCTTCCTAAGCGCGGTACCTGGATCTCACACATCTTCATAGGGACCGAATCCAAGAGCATCAAAAAGTGACTGTCACCACGATACTGTCGGCATAACTCCCCGGAATGGCGGTGGGTTGGTGCGGTAACCGGCCGTAGACGGTCAGGACGCTGCCGCTGCTGTCGGCGTTGCCGCTGACAGTGGAGGTTGAACCGGTACCGTCGCCCCAGATTGAAGTGTAGAGCGAACTGATATAGAGGTTATAGTTCAGGGTGTTGCCGCCGCTGGCCATTTGCCGCTGACCGTAGGTTCCACCGCCGGGACTGAGTGAAACGGTATAGGCCGTGACGCCGGGACAGGTGACGGTAACGGTTGAGCTGCTTTGGTGATCGGTGGCAATCAGCGGATCGATAGTGCCGAACTGAAAATTGGTTGCCGTCACCGTGCAGGCAACAGCGGGCGATATTTTTATCATCAGGCAACCGCATAATGCGAGCGCTACAACAACTTGATTTGCTTTGTTCATTGAATGTCCTCCTGGCAGCGGATGGTGCCGAGATCGACGAATGGTTTCCCGTTGTCGGGCAACGAAGCGTTAACGCGGCAGAAGCCCGTCGGCCAATCGACGGAAAGCTGCAGGCGGTTATCCGGTTGTGCCGGCAGGAATATATAGCCATCGTGTCCGGCAATCGCGGCTTCGGCCGGCCGGCCGAAACGTACCGCCGCACCTGCCGGCACCGGTTTGCCATTCTTCAGTACAAGCCGGGCCGAGACGTAACGCCGGGTTTTGATATCGAATGCCGCCCACACCGCTTGCCGCCGCCCGGGGGTGACGGTGATTTCGGCCGTATTAATATCGGTATTGAGCGGCAAATCTTCCAGACTCAGGCGCAGCCGGTTTGCCTGATAGGGCCGCAAACCGGGAATAAGCGTCTTGCCGTCATCGCCGGTCACCGCGACGAGTTGTTCATCGTGATACACCCGCACATTGGCCGCAGGCACATCCACGACGGCAAAGCCGCCTTCACGCCAGCGGGACAAAAACAGCCCATTGCCCGACAGCACCATGCTGCCGGTGAGCCGCGCGCGGGAGCTTGAAGCGCCGTCCAGGCGTTCTCCGGCCAGGGTTAACAAGCCCGCGCCGCCTTGCAACGCGACTTCAGCCTGACTGAAGTCCTTGCCGTTGAACTCGCCCGTACCGAGACGGTAACCGATTCCGGGACCGGCGGGGAGATTACGCTGAAGATTGATTTGCCGGTTTGTGACTTTTCGATAGCCGCCGGCAGAGGCGGATACGGTGTTGCGCCGGCCGAAGGGAATGGTCAGCTGAACGGAATAAAACGGTTCGGCCGGCGGCTCAACCGGCTCGAAGGCGGAGAATAACAATGAACCCATGTGGCCCAGTTGCACGCTGAGAGCGGCGGTACGGAACGATTCCTCGTTACCGTCATGTTGACGGCGGCGAAACCCACCCAGGCTCAATGAAATTCCGCGGCCGGCATTCAGGCCGATACTGGCTTGTGCCGTTTCAGCCGGCGAACCGCCCGGCGTCGGGTAACCCAATTGCACGAAACGGGAATCGGTGGTGGCGCGGCGCAGGCCGACATTCAGGTAACGGCCGCGGCGCGAGAAACCGATATGGTTTGCTTTGCCGCGGAGGTCGTTTTCAGTGATGCTGGCGGCATTGCCGAGTTCCAGCACCCCCAGTGTCCACAATCGCAGAGAGCCGCCTATCCCGATCATGTTATGCGAGGCCGTTTGCGCTTCGGCATGCGCTTCCAGGGTCAGCCAGCTGTTAAGACCGTAACGCCCGTTGAACACGCCAAAGCGGTCGGTGTAGCGATTATCCCCGGTCAAGTAGTCCTCGCGGGTGCGTCCCAGTTCGACGGCCCAATCTTTAAGACCGGGTGCCAGCAGCCCAGGATCGGAGTAAAAGGGCTCTGTCAGGATTTCGCGAGTACCCAGCGCATTCTCAATCACGGCGCGAATTTCGCCGGCGCCGGTTTGTGCAGGAATCTCGCTGATTTCAAAGGGACCCGGCGGAATTTCGGTGCGCAGAGTCAGCATCTGGTCGACCCATATCTCCAGCGTCGATGGCACCCGGGCGCTGCCGCTTAGCATCAGCGTGGGCTGAAGGATAAGACCGGGCGCCAGCCCGAAGTCACTGCCGAAACGAATGCCGCCATAGCGCACCGGTTGACCGAATGTTCCGCTGCGGGTGATTCCGTCGCCGATGGCAAGGGATAACAACTGCTGAGGCCAGTCCCACAGACAATAACTTTCCAGCCGCAGCAAATCGTCGCCTTCCGGCAGTTGCAGGTGGCGGCTGAGACAGGTGTTTTTACCGCCGGCCAGCGTCGCCTCAAACAAACCGCTACGCCATTGTTCACCCGAGGATTCAACGCCGCGGGCCAGGTCGTAGGTGAGCACGGCCGAGAGACTTGGAGCCTGCGTAACCGGCTTGGTGTCCGCACGCACGTCGCGGATGGAGATGCCGTATTCCTTGAGATAGTGCGCGGGGACCGTCATTTCCAGCAACAGGGCCGGAAAGTCGAGCGTGAAGTTTTCGCCTGCGATGGCGTGCAGTGGCATGCTGCCTTCGAGCAACGGTGTCCGGACGGTTTCCGGGTCGATGCCGAGTCTGTGCATGGTAGATTCAGGAAGCACCAGCTCTCCCTTGTAATAACGTATGTATTGCGGCTCACTCAGGGTTTGTTCGTTAATGCGAATATCCAGCAATAAGTCCCGGCTCGGGGTTCTGGCAATATGCGGTCGCACACGGCGGACAAAGTGGATACGGCTTGTGACGGCATCGATATGAATTTCATGATTTTTCAGACGGTTCGCGGCGTAATACCACTCGCCCCGATACCGCAGACCGGGCGCACTGGGCACGGCGATGCCCAGCAGATCCAGGTCGAGCCGGCGCACGAACAGGCGTTTGTCGTCGCTTTCGGCGATTAAGACCGTCAGACCCGTTTCAAGGTGATCCAATGAAGAGCGGTACCAATGCTCACGAACGATGTTGGCATCGGCGAAAACATTGCCGGCAAAGATCATGCACAGGACCCACAGTAAAAGGCTCGCTACCAGTCTGAGCACTCGGATACCCGTCACTCACTTCAACATCAGCACCCGTTGCTCTTTTTCGTGTCCCGCTTCAAGCGACAAGGTCAGCCGGCGGGTTTTGGCGGGAGGTTCCGGCAACAACCAATGGCGGCGGGTTCCCGCGAGAATGTACAGGGGTCCGTCCAGTTGTGTCAGCGCATGACGGCCGGCGGTTAAACCCAGGCCGGTCAAGCGTGCAAAACGAGTTCCGCGATTGTGCGCCGTCAGTCGCAATTTGCCGTTGGCAGCACGTTGTACTTTCCAATCGAGTTCTTCAGCCGTTTTCTCCGGCGCGAAGAATAGCGGTATGCTCAGCCGCAATGCGGTTTGAACGCCGATCGTGCCGGGTGCGGGAGGCGGCGGAACCTCATGGAAAAAAACACGATAGGCGAGTTCACGTTTGGGCCGCGGTTGCTGCAAGGCAACACGCACCACCTGGGATGCACCCGGCGCGATTGTGGATATGGGCGGGACAACCAACAATGACCCGGTGGAAACGAGAATATCTTCGCCGTTGTGTTGCCCCCACTTTTTGGCGGTCACCTGCAGAGTCAACGGAGTACCGCCGCTGTTTTGAACCCGGAACGTTGCCATGGACGCCCCGGGCGGGACGTCGGCCAGCGTGGGCGAAATACGGAAACTTCCCGCTGTTACCGGGGCCGACAGCAGACAGGCGAGGAGTACCGGCAGCACGGCCAGCGAGAGGGGGATGACCGGGCGTGCCGCCGGGGTTCCAGCCATCAGTAAGTCACTGTGACCGTGATGGTGTCCGAATAAGCTCCGGTCGGCACCGTGCCTTGTCCGGAGGGAATACGCGCATAAACCGTCAGTGTCTGGGCCGTGCCGTCACCGGTACCCGCGACCGTGTCGGTGCTCACTGTCTCTCCCCAGTTGGTGGTGCGACCGGTATCGGAGTACAGGGCGTAGTTCAAGGTATTCGCGCCGCTGGTCATTTGCCGCGTGGTCACCGTGGCGCCCGTCGCCGTACCGGCGTCCAGGCCCACATCATAGGCAGTGCCGTTGGCGCAGGTGACATCGATGGTCGTGGTGGCGTCCACCGCGGTGCTGGCCAGGCTGACGGGATCAACATTGCCGAAACCCAGCGCGGAAGCGGAGACGGAACATGAGTCGACTACCGTCGCACTCACGCCGAAGGTCGTGGTGGTGGTGGTGGCGGCAATCGATACCGTTCCCCAGAGGGTCAGTATCAGTGCTGTCAAAAGAGTTTGAAAACGCATAGGAACTCCTCCTTGTAAGTTGGATCGATCTTTAAGCTTAGACAATAGGCAACCCGTCTAAAGCGTGGGCGCGATCAGCAGCATCCTTGCAGGGCATTTGCTGAAATCGTTGTGTCGATTCCAGTTATTTCGGCGGTCCCGCTACCGTGGATCCTGTTTGTCAGAATCTGTAGGCCGGTGACTTTGCGTCCCCATCTTTCAACGGGTTTGCCTTTGTCGTAATCTTTCTCTCGGCAGTCTGGCCGCAACCTTTAATAATAAAGGGGCAGAGTGAAAGCCTTTCCCAGTCAATTTCCCGTTGCATACGGGGATCAACATTCCGTTGCAGAAACTTTCATCCGGCGCGGTTATTTCCAAACAAAACCATAAGCCGCTTGCGCCTTAACCACCCGGCGCTTCAATCGCATCCCAGCCCGAAACTTCCGGCTGCTCGACGTCCTGAAGCTGCGCGCTGGGCGGATCGAACAACCGGCAGTCAACGGGCTTGGCCGGACACATTTCCGCCACGAGATTCCAGGTTTTAGCCGGGTCGGGCGCCTGCGCGCGGAAGCTGGTGTAGTTCTGGCTGACGATCGGCGCGTTGACAACGGGTATGGAGCCGGAAAAGTAGAATGATTGCGGGTGACGGTATTTCCCGCCGGTTTCGCTGTCGTAGGTCGCATCCCTGTAGAACGCATAACCGAACAGAATCGGGCCTGACGGCGAATCCACCTCGATCGCGTAAGCCTGTATCGCACCGTTAAGATGTTGGCTGCGATCAGGATTGTAGGGCAGGTGTTTGATGAAATCCCGCCGCGGCGGATGATTTTGCGGCGAAAACAAACAACACGGCGGCATGTCTTTCGGGCGGTCCTGCTCATAGGTGAGAAAATAGGCCTTGTTGCCCAACGAAATGAACGAGCAGGTGTAATTGTTCTGAATCGGGAAAATCGGCAGGCAGAACTCCTCGTAGTGCTCCATCATCGCGCCGGTGCCGTCACCGTCAGCGGGAACATACGTCGAATCATAATAGGTGGCGCCGTAGGAAACACGGTAATCGTCCGGCGACAGCGTCGACGGCGGGTTGGTATAAGGCGGCGGATTTTCTTCATAGTTCTTCGATACCGTGTACATGGTCCACTCGCTGATCCACTTCTCCGGATACAGCGGATCACCGGGATCGGTCTTGCCTCGCCCGGGGGTGCAATCCATCTGGTCGCACATGAAATCGTTGTGTACGCCCATGGTGAAATACACGTTGTCGGGCGGGTCACTGGTTTCGGAGGCGCACGACAGCGAGCTGCTTGCGGCGATCAGGACAATGCCGGCGCTCAGACTTTTTATAATCCGGTTCATATTGGTTCTCCATTAGTTAGTCGCGACGAGGGAGACAAAATCAGGTTGTGCTTTCATGTTCAATTTTGCTCCCCCTCACCCTTCCCTCCCGACTCGTAGATATTTTCGGAGAAGTTTACTTCTCGGGTGCGCCGCTCTCGATCCACCTCAAAATAGCATTGAGCCGCGGGATTGACAGATCTCTGATCACCGGCATATGCAAAGCATCTTCCATTGGTTTCGACAGCACGGTTTTGATCGCCATGCGGTTCTGGTAGACGTACCGGTAATCGTCCAACTGGAACCGGCCCATGATGGGATACAGCTTGCCGTATTGCGGCAGAATATCCTTGATGCAGTTCTCCCAGGTCGGCTGCGCCGGAATGTTCGGCTTACTGTACACCTGCACGCTCACCAGATCATCGGCGTCCTGCGTAAACGATTGCGCAATGGTGCTGTCGGCGAAGGTATAGCGAATGAAATATACCTGTCCGTCGATGTTCTGGTCCGCTCTGGGCGAACCCGGATCGCTGGCCAGCAGACGCAACCGCGCGATTCCGCCGGCGTCCGTGGCCACGGTAATCGAGCTGTCGGAATACGGCGGCGTAATCGAGGCGGCATCCGCCATCGCCAGCGCCTCTTGCGGCACGGAAAGATTCTTGATTCCACGGGTGCCGCTGGTGCCGAGCGTATTGGAAGTATATTTGATCGCCTCATCTTCGTTCAGCTTCCATACCTTGAGGCCGACATTCGCGGCGGGTTGGCCGAAACGGGTAACGTAAAACGCCACTTCGGCCGTCCCGCCTCTGGGCTGTTGTGGCATGGTCTCGATGCCGGGATTCATGCGAAACACGAACTTATCGGCGCGCACATTGTAGCCATAAACATTTTCCGCCAGCCAGATGACAGGTTGACCTTTGGATACGCCGATCAGGCCCAACGGCATGGACATTACATCGTCGTTCGCCTGCGCGGGTGCGATGTCTTTCGGCAGCAGCGACGGATTGATGGATACATCCAGAATGCCCGCGCTGTTTTTCATCAGCCCCGCCAGGCCGCCGGGATAATCGCCCGGGATACCGGCGAGCGTCACGGCGTTATTCAACGATATTCCCGCGCTCTGCCGTTGATTGAAATACACCAGTTTCAAATCACCCATCTGCTCGCCGGCGATATCGTAGCCGGGCTTGTCAGTCGCCAGAGCATTGCCCAGGTTGAGCGTGATAACGATATTATCGTTCGTGCTTTCGACGTTGAACGGCGCAAAGTAACAGATGCTCTTGCCGAAAGGCGCCAGCATGCGCGATGGCGTGTAATAGACAGGTGTCGCCTCCGGCTGCGGACCTATCGTTCCCTTTATATAACCGGTCGGGAATTGAGTATCGATGTTGCCGGGATTGTAGGGAAGCAGCGTGGCCTCGAGAATGGCATTCATGTAGGTTTCCGCGTCGGCCTGGCCCAGCAGGCGATTCACTTCATGATTCACATAGGACTCGGTCGGCACGTTACCCGGCGTGCGGCCCACGTTCTGAATGTATTTCTGCATCGGCAGCAGTTTATTCAGTATATCCTGCGGGATGTTGTACGGCGGGTTTTCCATCTTTTCGAACGTGTCGGCATTGAAGCCGTACTGCACCGGCGAGTTGTTGTGCGCGTTCACCACGAAGTTTACCGACAGCCGGTCAGGCGATGTCGCGTTCAGCGTCGCCAGAAATCGGGATTGCGGCAGTGAATCGATATCCCAGGCAAGGTTTGCCAACTGCGACTGGTATACGCCGCTGCCGCTGGCGGAACTCTGCGGCCCTTTCAACGCCTGCCCCCAAATGGCGTTGAACGGACCCTCGACATAATCGCCCCGCACAAAGTTGGCGATGGACTTGGGGTTCGCGCCGCGTCCGGCGACTTGCAGGGTCAACCCCCATATTTCGCTGACGTTCTGCTGGTCCGGATCGAGATCGACGATCTTCGGCGGCGCCTTGGTGTAAACGGCCGCGACCGTCTGGCCGATAACAGCGTCCTGCTCCGCCGTGGTGGCTTCATCGCCGGGACCATAAACAACCTTGGTCACCACGCATTCCATCAGGTCGAAAATGCCGGTGCCGTTCGGGTTCCAGTACAACTCCAGGTCGGAAATTTTATTGTTGTCGGCATCGTAATTGTTGGGTGTGTTGTTTATCGTGCTCGGATCGGCGATAAACCGGCCGGAAAAATGTAATCTTGGATATCCTAAATAGCTCATGTTTACTTTCCTTTGTATTTGTTTCTTTTGCCTCGTGAGTCAGCCGGCTATTGTTCATTGATAATAAACGGAGCAGGCCGGCGTGGCGGGCAGGCTGCTGCCGTTGTCGCAGCCGCTGGTCGCGGTGTTCAACAGATTGAAGATGTGCGCCAGCCCGGCGGGCGGCAGCGTGACCGGCCGCGATGCCTGGCCGGGTGACGAAACCATGGTTTTGCCGTCCAGGTTATGGCAACTGAAACAGTTGTTGGGGTTGGTGACGTTGGCTTCGCCGTTTTGCACGTAGGTTTCCATGGTGGTATTGGCGGAAGACAACGAACCGCGCTGGGTTTGCAGGTTCGGCGGCAGCACGCCGTCGACCGTCCAGACGTTGCCCACCAGTTCGTAGTTCGCCCACAGCTTGTTGGGATCGCCGTCGGGCAGTGCTTGCAGCATCGCCGTAACCGAGGCGTTCAACACTTTCATATTCTCGGTATTCGGCTTGATAATGTACTCCTGCACGTCCGGATCGCAGATGTATGCCGGCGGCGGCACCGAGCCACAATTCAAGTTGTTGGGAAAAACGCCGTCAGTCGGATCACCCCAGGGATGCATGCGGCAGACCTGCGTGGACTTGCCCTTGATGTACTCGTTAGTGACACAATCCTTGCAGTTCGCGTCGTAGAACGTCCACTCACCGCCGAGCGGCGGTTGCGCGCCGGCATCGGTGCAGTCGGGTGCATTATTTTTATGC